>JACQFK010000107.1 GCA_016200125.1 Planctomycetota bacterium | reverse complement strand
GAGCGCCGCAGGGCGAGCGCGTCGCCCGCTTTCTCGACCACGCCGACCGCGAAGTCCGGCGCCAGGCCCTGAAATCGCTCGGCGGGATGAGGCTGAGGTCGATGGTGCCGGCGGTGTCGCGGCGGCTCGACGACCCCGACGAGGGGATCCGGCGGACGGCCGTCCACGCGCTGCTCCGGATGGAAGGCGTGAAGGAAGCTTCCGTCCTGCACGGGCTCCTGAACGCGGAGCGCTGGACGCGCGGCTGGGCCTTCCACGCGCTCGGCTCCCTGGGCGTCGTCCTCGACGGGCCGCTGCTCGTCTCCCAGCTGTCGCGGCCCGAGGCGGAGGCCCGGGCGGCAGCGGCGGAGGCCTTGGGACGGCTGCGGGCGGACCGCTATGCGAACCAGGTTGCGGCGCTGCTCTCGGATACCGATCCCTGGGTCCGCAACCGCGCCGCCTTTGCGCTCGGCCGGATGGAGGCCGTCAAGCAGGCCGAGGCGCTGCTCCCCTTGCTCGAGGAACGCGTCCAGGGTCATTTGATCTTCGCCGCCGCCCTCGCGATCGCGGAGATGGCGGACAAGATTCCCGAGGACGCGCGGCGCCGAATCATCCCGGCGCTCGAAGAGCTGGAGAAGAGGAAGTCCATCTCGCCCTATGAGCCGGCGGTCGCCGGCGTGGCGCTCTCGCGCCTCGGCGCCAAGGACCGCGCGGCCGAACGCGGGGTCCTCGCGCTGCTCCGCGAGCAGTTCGCATCGGGCGGGAGCAACTGGCCCGAGTTCTCGATCGCGATGATCGACTCGCTCTCGCGTCGCTTCGAGAAGGAGGCCTGGGAGCGCTTCACGCGTCCCCTCACGCTGAGGCGGCCGATCGAGAATATCGCGGACTACGTCGCCCTGATGAAGGAAGCGGGCTTCGGGCTCCAGGCCTCCGAAGGTCTGTTCTTCGACGGGGAACTCTACGAGGGCAGTCGGACGACGCCCGCCGACGCCCTGGAACTCCTCACGGGATCCGATTCGAACGCCTCCACCTGGGATCGGAGCTGGGTCGTCCTCGAAGGGAACCAGGCCCGTCTGGTCCGGATCCCGGTGGCCCTCCGCGCCTGGGAGAAGCGGCTCGAGGAGAAGTAGTCCGCCCGCCCGGGGCGTAGTAATAGGGTGATGGCACGCCGCATGCTTCCCTTCCTCCTCTGCGCGGCCCTCGGAGCCGCCCAGGACAAGCCGGGGACCCCGGTCGACTTCTACCGCGACGTCCGGCCGATCTTCTCCGTACACTGCGCCAAGTGCCACTCCGCCGACGCGGCCAAGGGAGGGCTCAGGCTCGACACCCGCGAGCACACCCTCAAGGGCGGCGACACGGGCGCCGCGATCGTCCCTGGCAAGATCGCCGACAGCCTCCTCTTCCAGCGGGTGACGACGAAGGACAAGAAGGAGCGCATGCCGTCGAAGGCCGAGGCGCTCGAGGCGAAGGAGATCGACACGCTGCGCCGCTGGATCGCCGAAGGCGCCGCCTGGCCCGACGCGGCCGAAATCGTCCACTGGGCCTTCAGGCCGCCGGTCCGTCCGGCCGTCCCCGCCGTGAAGAACTCGGCCTGGGTGCGGACGCCCGTCGACGCCTTCGTCGCGAAGGAGCAGGAGGCGCGCGGCCTCGTCCCTTCCGCGGAGGCGGGGCGCCGCGCGCTGATCCGCCGCGTCACGCTCGATCTGACGGGCCTGCCCCCGGCGCCGGAGGACTTCGAGGGCGGCTACGAGGAGACGGTCGAGCGGCTGCTCGCGTCGCCCGCCTACGGCGAGCGCTGGGGGCGCCACTGGCTCGACCTGGTCCGCTGGGCCGAGACTTCGGGCTACGAGGCCAACGCCCTCCGGCCGGCCGCCTGGCGATACCGCGACTACGTCGTGCAGTGCTTCAACGAGGACCGGCCCTACGACGCCTTCCTGCGCCAGCAGATCGCGGGCGACGAACTCCAGCCGCTCAGCGACGAAAACCTCGTGGCCACCGGGTTCCTCGCCCACGGGCGGCTGGACATCAACCAGGAGGACCGGCTCCTCCAGCGCAACGACCATCTCCTGGACATCACCAACATGATGTCCACGGTCCTCTTCGGCCTCTCGATGGGCTGCGCCCAGTGCCACGACCACAAGTGGGACCCGATCACCCAGAAGGACTACTACCGCCTGCAGGCCTTCTTCGTCCGCGGCCAGGTCATCAACGTGCTCATCCAGGATCCTGCCGCCTGGGCCGCCTACGAGAAGTCCGTCCCGCCGGAGCTCGAGGCGTCGAAGACCTACCAGAAGGCGCTGCTCGACGCCGCCCGCACGCGTCTCCTGGAGGAGGCGAAGAAGAAGGCGCCGGAAGCGACGATCACGAAAGACCAGATCCTGAAGGCCGCGAGCGACGACGACAGGAAGCTCTTCGCCGAGCTCGACAAGAAGATCAGGTCCCTCGAGGAGAAGCTGCCCGAGAAGCCCCACGCGTGGAGCTTCTACTCGCCGGCCACGGGCGCCGCCGACGTGAAGACGATGCCGATCAAGGGCATGTATCCGATGCCCTACGAGCCCGCGAAGCTCAGGGAGACCCCGGGCCGCCTCCTCAAGCGGGGCGACTGCCACCAGCCCGGCGAGGAGGTCGCCCCCGGCTGGCCCGCCGTCCTCGGGGAGACGCCGAAGGCCGCGACCACGCGCCGCGCCCTCGCCGACTGGCTGACGCGCCCCGACCATCCGACCGTCACGCGGATGTTCGTGAACTTCGTCTGGCAGCGCCACTTCGGCCGCGCCCTCGTGCCCACGACCGGCGACTTCGGCCTGCGCGGCGAGCGGCCGACCCATCCGGAGCTGCTCGACTGGCTCGCGAGCGAATTCGTCGCGAAAGGCTGGTCCCTGAAGGCGCTTCACCGGCTGATCGTCCTCTCGTCGACCTACCGACAGGCCTCCTCCGCGCGCGCCGCCAACGCCGCGATCGACGCCGAGAACCGCTGGCTCTGGCGCTGGTCGCCGCGGCGCCTCGAGGC
Source organism: Planctomycetota bacterium (assembly GCA_016200125.1). Next base: position 16,235 of record JACQFK010000107.1, on the reverse strand, counting down.
GGAGGCGATCCGCGACTCGATCCTGTCCGCGAGCGGTGAGCTCAACCGCGCGATGGGCGGGAAGAGCGTCGTCGAGGAGCAGCCGACGTCGGACCCCAAGCAGCTGCGGCGGACGCTCTACCTGCTCCAGAAGCGGAGCCATCTGCCGGAGATCGAGGAACTCTTCGACGCGCCGATCGCCGGCGAGAGCTGCCCGATGCGCCACGTGTCGACGGTCTCGCTCCAGCCGCTCTACCTGATGAACAGCCCCTTCGTCCACGGCCGCGCGCAGGCCTTCGCGAAGCGGGCGGGCTCCGTCGCGAAGGCCTTCGAGATCGCGCTGGGACGGCCGCCGTCGCCGGCGGAGCTCGAGGCGGCCGCGGGGCTGGATCTCGCGTCCCTCTGCCACGCGCTCTTCAACCTGAACGAGTTTGTCTATGTCGAATGACGGCTGCAATCCCCTGACCCGCCGCGAACTGCTTCAGCAGGCCGCGATGGGCTTCGGCTCGGTCGCGCTCGGCATGATGCTGGCGGAAGCCCAGGAGCCGGCGAAGCGGCGCCGCGGCCGGGCCAAGAGCGTCATCCTGCTCTGGATGGGCGGCGGGCCGAGCCACATCGACACCTTCGATCCGAAGCCCGATCTCGGCGCCCTGCGCGGCAAGCCGGTGCCGGAGAGCATCGCGAAGCGGGTCCCGAAGCACACGAGGCTGCGGCTCGAGAACCTCATGGAGTGCCCCTTCGGCTTCAGCCGCTACGGCGAAAGCGGACTCCCGGTCTCGACGCTCTTCAAGGAGACCGCGCGCCACGCGGACGACCTCTGCGTCATCCGGAGCATGAGCCACGAGAGCGTGATCCACACGCCGGCGGAATACCTCACGCTGACGGGCTCCTTCACCGGCACGCGGCCGAGCCTCGGCTCCTGGCTCTCCTACGGCCTGGGCAGCGAGAACCGGAACCTGCCCGGCTACATCGTGACCGTCTCGGGCGAGAATTTCTCCGGCGCCTCGATCTACCAGGCGGGCTTCCTGCCCTCGCAGTACCAGGGCACGCTGGTGAAGGGGGAGGAGGGGATCCCGAACCTGAGGATGCCCGGCAAGATCACGGACGCCGACCGCCGGGCCCAGCTCGACTTCCTGGCGCGGATGAACCGGGCGCAGCTGGATCGCGTCGGGGCCGACTCGGACCTCGAGGCGCGCATCGAGTCCTACGAGCTCGCGTTCCGGATGCAGAGGGCCGCTTCGGAGGCCTTCGACCTGGCGAAGGAAAGCGACGAGACGAAGGCGATGTACGGCATCGACCGGAGCGACAGCAAGGAGTACGGCACCAACTGCCTGCTGGCGCGGCGGCTGGTCGAGCGGGGCGTGCGCTTCATCCAGCTCGTGCAGGCCGGATGGGACGCCCACGGCGACCTGCGCGGCAACCATCTCAAGCAGGCGGGCCACTGCGATCGCCCGATCGCGGGCCTGCTGGAAGACCTGAAGCGGCGCGGGATGCTGGACGAGACGCTCGTGGTCTGGGGCGGCGAGTTCGGGCGCACCCCGACGGTCGAGGGCGACAAGAGCAAGCCGGGGCGCGATCATTCGCCGATGGGCTACTGCGTCTGGCTCGCCGGCGGCGGCGTGAAGGGCGGCCAGGCGATCGGCGCCACCGACGAGATCGGCTACACGGCGGTCGAGCGGCCGATCCATCCGAACGACCTGCAGGCGACGATCCTGCGCCTGGTGGGCGTGGACCAGCACGAGCTCTTCTACGCCCACAACGGGCGCAAGGAGATCGTGACGTTCAACGGCGGGAAGGTCGTCGACGACGTGATCGCCTGAGCTCAGGTTCCGTCGTTCACGTCCCGCCGGGCGAACCTGGGACTGAGCGACATGAGGACCACGCCGATCCAGATCGCGATCACCACGATGAGGAAGGGGAGCTTCCGCGGATCGCCGGTGGGGAGGCAGAGGACATAACCGATCAGAAGGCCGAAGAGCAGCCCGCCGCCGTGCGCCCAGTTGTCCATCCGGATCAGGAAGATGCCCAGGACGAACCAGATCACCGTCGTCTTGATGATGTAGAGCACATAGCCGTCGGAGAAGAAGCTGTTCCAGCCGCCGAGGTTGCGGTGGGCGACCATCAGCGCGACGCCGATCATGCCGAAGCCCGATCCCGACGCGCCGGCAGAGATGGAGTAATGGCCCAGGACGCTGATCGCGCTCGCGCCGATGCCCGTCATCAGGTAGGCCAGGAGGAAGGGGACGGTGCCGAGCTCCGTCTCCGCGTGCTTGCACCAGCCGAACATCGCGTAGGTGTTCCAGACGAGGTGGACCCAGCCGACATGGAGGAAGCAGGAGGTGACGAGCCGCCAGGACTCGCCTTCCCTCCAGATCCGGGTCCGCTCGGTGGCCCCGAAGCGGACGAGCGTGTCGGCCTGGGTGGTGTCGCCGTGGGACTGGACGTAGAGGAACCAGCCGACGTTGAAGACCGAAATCGCCAGGCTGGCGGGAGCGCCGGCAAGGGAACTGAGATCCATCATCTGGGGACGAGTATAGAATAGCCGGGAGCCCTGAGCGACGGGATTCAGTTCGAGCGCGCGGAGCCGGCGGGGCTCCCCCGGTCTGCGCGGACTGCCGCCGCGATCGAGACCCCGCTGCTCGCCCGCCAGACCTGAGCTACGCGCCCGTACGGCCCGCCGCATGAAAGCCACGCCCCGGTAACGCGAAGTGCGCAACGGCTAGCGCATCCTCCGGAACCTTGCGCAGCCTCCCCCGATTCCCCCCGCGGCTTCGCGGTGGCACGCCGGTTGCGCTTTCTCGATCAAACAAGGGAGGTGCGAGATGACGCGACGCAGGATCGATCGCAACCCGCGGCGGCCGGGGCGGCGCCTCGATGAGCGGCCCGCGGAGCGGAGCCCCCCGTGGCCGCCGCGGCGCGGGGGCTCCTGAAAAATTCGACGCCCAGGCCCATCCCGCTTTCCGGGAGTTCGCCCGACCCCCACCCCCAGGCTCATCCGATCCCCCCGGAGAGCGATCCATCTTTCGGGGGGCCGGTCCCGACCGGCCCCCCGACTCTTCCCCGCGTTCCCCTCCTTCTGAACCGCGTCGGAATACCCCTTGACAGGCCTCCCACACGAAAGTAGGTTCTCGTCCTTCTGGATACGCAGACGTAGGAAGTCAAAAGTCTGCCTCCCAAACGGTAGCCTCCAGGAAGGACGGTCCATGGGCGGAGTCGAAGGCCTGACGTCGGTCAAGCGGGAGCTGAAGGAGCTTGAGCTGCTGCTGGGGATCAGCCAGATCCTGGACCGGAGCATGGACCTGCGGGAGGTGGTGGGTCCGGTGCTGGAGTCGCTGGCGACCCACATGGAAATGGTCCGCGGCACGCTGGCGCTGGTGAACCTGGAGACGGGGGAGATCTCGATCGACGCCGCCCACGGCCTTTCCGAGAGCCAGAAGGAGAAGGGGCGCTACCGGCTGGGCGAGGGCGTGACGGGCAAGGTGATCCAGAGCGGCAAGCCCGCGGTGGTGCCGCGCGTCTCGCAGGAGCCCCTCTTCCTCAACCGCACGGGGGCGCGGTCCGGGCTCCGCAAGAAGGACATCGCGTTCATCTGCGTCCCCATCAAGATCGGCAACGAGGTCCTCGGGGCGATCTCGGCGGACCGCCTGCTGCCCAAGGAGGTCTCGCTCGACGAGGACGTGCGCATCCTTCAGATCATCGCCTCGATGATCGCGCAGGCGGTGCGGCTGCGCCAGTCGGCCCAGGAGGAGAAGCGGAAGCTGCTCGCCGAGAATCAGCGGCTGCAGGAGGACCTGAAGGACAAGTTCCGGCCGGGGAACATCATCGGGAACTCCAAGCAGATGCAGGACGTCTACGACCAGATCGCCCAGGTCTGCCGGAGCCAGACCACCGTGTTGATCCGCGGCGAGAGCGGCACGGGGAAGGAGCTGGTGGCCCACGCGATCCACTACAACAGCGACCGCGCGGGGAAGCCCTTCATCCGGGTGAACTGCGCCGCGCTGCCCGAGACGCTGGTCGAGAGCGAGCTCTTCGGCCACGAGAAGGGCGCCTTCACCGGGGCGCTGACGGCCCGGAGAGCGCAAGGTCAGGGGCATCGGCGAGCCGGAGGAGTCGAGCGTCGATGTTCGCGTGCTCGCCGCGACGAACCGCAACGTCGAAGAGGAGGTCAAGGCCGGTAAGTTCCGGCAGGACCTCTACTACCGGCTGAACGTCTTCAGCATCCACCTGCCGGCCCTGCGGGAGCGGAAGGCGGACATTCTGCTGCTCTCGGACTTCTTCGTGGAGAAGTACTCGAAGGCGAACCGGCGCAGCGTGAAGCGCATCTCCACGCCCGCGATCGACATGCTGATGGCCTACCACTGGCCCGGCAACGTCCGGGAGCTCGAGAACTGCATCGAGCGGGCGGTGCTGGTCTCCAACGACGAGGTGATCCACGGCTACCACCTGCCGCCGACGCTGCAGACGGCCGAGGCGAGCGGCACGGTGACGGCGGGCCCGCTCCAGGCGGCGCTCGACAACGTGGAGCGCGAGATGATCACCGAGTCGCTCAAGTCCTGCCGGGGCAACATGGCCAAGGCCGCCCGCATCCTGGGGATGACGGAGCGCCTGATGGGCCTCCGCGTCAAGAAGCACGGCATCGACTCCCGCCGCTTCCGCTCCGACTGGTAGAAACCCGAAAACCGAAAATCGAAAATCGGACGGAAGGGTCCCCCCTGGCCCCCCCCGGGGGGGGAAGGGGGGAGACGGCTCTTCCCGATTTTCGGTTTTCGATTTTCGATTATCGGTTCTTGGCACATCAGTTGCCCCACTCTCCACGAAATACTCGCATCCCCAGCCCGAACCGGGGGGTGGAGTTCCTCGTCACTTCGGACTTCACCCCCCCCGGTTTTCTTATCGAAACCCTCTCCGCTTTTCCGCTACTTCCCCGAGGGGCCTGCTTCCGCCAGGTAGCTTTGCCTGCTGAAACCCACGGCACGGTTGTCCCTTCGGGGCAATCTAGCGACATGGCAGGAGAGGTGCATATGGCATGGCGGTTGCTCTTCTCTCCGCGGAGACATGACTAGATGGGCAGCCTGAACGGCGGTGAACGGCCGCTGGCGCCGCTGACGGAACGGCAGCGGGAGCTGATGCGGCTGATCCAGAGCCTTCCGTCGGACTCGCGTCACACGGTCACCGTGGTCCTCCGGGGCTCGGAACCGTGGGAGGTGCAGACGATCGTCGAGCACCGGAAGCTCGGCGATCTCAGGCCGAGGGAATAGACGGACGTCCTGCGCGGCACGGAGCTAACTCGAACTCAAGCCGGCGCTCCCCGGGAGGGAGTGCCGGCTTTTTTTGTGGAGACGCATGATCAAGCCGAAGCGCCTGAAGCTCGTCGTGGTCGGCAACGGCATGGCCGGCGCGCGCGTGGTCGAGGAGATCCTCCGCCGCGCCCCCGACCGCTTCGACATCGCCATGTTCGGTGCCGAGCCCTACGGCAACTACAACCGCATCCTCCTCAGCAACGTCCTCAACGGCAGCCAGAAGCCCACCGAGATCTTCATGAACCCCCTGGCCTGGTACGACGAGAACCGCATCACGCTCCACGCGGGCGTGAAGGCGGTCCGGATCGACCGCGAGCGCCGCGTCGTCGTCGGGAGGCCGCTGAGGCGCGACGCGACGCCCTACGCCGCCGGCGACTCCGGCCTGGGGACCGAGCCGGATGTTGAAGAGCGCTACGACCACGTCATCATCGCCACCGGCTCGCGCCCCTTCGTCCCCCCGATGGAAGGCTTCGGCGGGCCGGGAAGCTTCCTCTTCCGCACGATCGACGACTGCGCCCGCATTGCGAACTACGCCAGGGAATGCCGGAAGGCCGCGGTGATCGGCGGCGGTCTGCTGGGCCTCGAGGCCGCCAGCGGCCTCCTGACCCACGGCGTGGAGGTCACGGTCCTCGAAGCCGCCCCGCAGCTCATGATCGCCCAGCTGGACGCCGACGCCGGCCTGATGCTCAGGGCCTCGATGGAGGCCATGGGCGTGAAGGTCCTCTGCGAAAAGATCACCACCCACATCGTGACCGAGGACGGCCGCATCACCCATCTCCGCCTCAAGGACGGCTCGCGCCTCGACACCGACATGGTCGTCGTCAGCGCGGGCATCCGCCCCATCACGGAGATCGCCTCCGCCAGCGGCCTGAGCGTCGACAAGGCCATCGTCTGCGACGACCAGATGCGGACCAGCGACCCGGACATCTTCGCCGTGGGCGAATGCGTCCAGCATCGCGGCAGGATCTACGGCCTGGTGGATCCGATCTGGGACCAGGCCAACGTGCTCGCCGACGTGATCACGGGCAAGAACCCGGCCTCCGCCTACCTGGGCTCCAAGCTCGGGACCAAGCTCAAGGTGATGGGCGTGGAACTGGCCTCGATGGGCGAGACCAAGCCGGCCTCGCCCGAGGACGAGGTCATCGTCTACCGCGAACCCAAGCGGGGCGTCTACAAGAAGCTCATCATCCGGGACGAGAAGCTCGCCGGCGCCATCCTGCTCGGCGAAATCGACACCTACTCCCTCCTGATGCAGCACTTCCTGGGAGGGACGAAGGTCTCCGCGCGGCGGGCCGACCTGCTCTTCGCGCCCTCCGAGGGGCCCTCGATGCTCCAGGCGCTCGACATGCCCGACGGCTTCCAGGTCTGCAACTGCAACGGCGTGAGCAAGAAGGCGATCGTCGACGCCATCAAGGGCGGCTGCACGAGCGTCGCCAAGGTGGGCGCCTGCACGAAGGCGGGCACGGGCTGCCAGTCCTGCAAGGGTCTGATCGGCGAGCTGATCTCCGCCTACCACGACGCCGGCGCTCCCGACGCGAGCGAGCATTACTACGTGCCCGGGGTCCCGCTCGAGAAATCGGTCCTCGTCGACGAGATCCGGCGGATGGGGATCAAGTCTGTCAGCGGCGTGTTCGAGAAGCTGGCAGGCGGGAAGGAGGATCCGGCGAGCAAGGTGGGGCTGGCCTCGCTCCTGAAGTCCCTCTGGCCGGGCGAGTACGAGGACGAGCGCGACGCCCGCTTCATCAACGACCGCGTCCACGCGAACATCCAGAAGGACGGGACCTTCTCGGTGATCCCGCGCATCTACGGCGGCGTCACCTCGCCCGCGGAGCTGAGGCGCATCGCCGAGGTCGCCGAGAAGTACAACGTCCCGATGGTCAAGATCACCGGCGGCCAGCGCCTCGACCTGCTCGGGGTGAAGAAGGAGGACCTGCCCGCCGTCTGGAAGGACCTGGGGATCCCGAGCGGCCACGCCTACACGAAGGCCTTCCGCACCTGCAAGAGCTGCGTCGGGACCGACTTCTGCCGCTACGGCGTGGGCGACTCGATCGCGCTCGCGCAGAAGATCGAGCGCCGCTTCCAGGGCATCGAGTCGCCCCACAAGATGAAGCTGGCCACCGCCGGTTGCCCGCGCAACTGCTCCGAGGCCTACGTGAAGGACCTCGGCGCCGTCGCGATCGAGGGCGGCCGCTGGGAGATCTACCTCGGCGGCGCCGCGGGCGGCTCCGTCCGCAAGGGCGACCTGCTCTGCACGGTCTCCACCCACGACGAGGTCCTCAAGTACATGGGACGCTTCATGCAGTACTACCGCGAGCACGGCAAGTATCTCGAGCGCAGCTACCACTTCCTGGAGCGCGTCGGGATCGAGGCCCTGCGACGCATCCTCGTGGACGACAGCGAAGGGATCTGCGCGCGGCTAGACGCCGAGATCCAGAAGGCGGTCGACGCCTACAAGGACCCCTGGAAGGAGGCGGAGATCCCCCATTATCCGCAGCAGTTCAGCCCGCCGGAGCTCGCGCGGATCCTGGAGGTCGCCGAAAACAATGGCTGAAGCCGTCAAGTCCCGGACGATCAACCTGGGCAGCGTCGAGAAGGTCCCGCCGGGCCAGGGCTTCTGCTTCATCGTCGCCGGCCGGGAGATCGCCGTCTTCCGCCAGCGCGACGGGAAGCTCTTCGCGACGCAGAACCGCTGCCCCCACAAGCAGGGCCCGCTCTCGGAGGGGCTCGTCGGGGCCGGCAAGGTCATCTGCCCACTCCACGCGCACAAGTTCGACCTCTGCAGCGGCGAAGGGCCCGATCCGAAGGAATGTCTCCGCACCTACCCGGTCCGCGAGGAGAAGGGGGAGATCCTGATCGGCGTGGACCCATGATCTCGTACTTCCGCTCGCTGGACCGGAAAGGGGTCGTCGCCGGCGCCGGCGCGATGGCCCTGCTGGCGGCGGGGATCGTCTTCGGCTCGCGGAACCTGCGCAACTACGACCCGATCCTGCTGACCTACACCTTCGGCGTGCTCTTCTCGGTCTTCGCGGTGGCCTACCGCTACGCCGTGTGGCTCCAGCGGCCGCCCACGAAGATGTTCCTGAAGCGCGGCTTCGAGCTGCTCCGGCGCGGCAACCTCGCGAAGAACCTGGCCTTCGTCTTCCGCGCCGCCACGGTGAACCTCGGCGCCCAGCGCTTCATCCGGAAGCGCAGCTTCACGCGCTGGCTGATCCATTTCCTGATCGCCTGGGGCACGATGATCGCCGGCGCGGTCACCTTTCCGCTCGTCTTCGGCTGGCTCCACTTCTCGACCCGCCTGGACGACCCGGAGACCTACCGCGTGATGCTCTTCGGGCTCTGCGTGGGCGAATTCAGCACGCAGTCGCTGCTGCGCTACGTGATGTTCAACCTGCTCAACGTCTCGGCGGTCATGGTGATCACCGGCGTGGGCCTCTCGCTCCACCGGCGGCTGCGCGAGGCGGGCTCGATGTCGCGCCAGCAGTTCGGCAACGATATCGTCCCGCTGCTCCTCCTCCTGGCGATCTCGCTGACGGGGCTGATGCTCACCTTCAGCACCCACTTCCTGCACGGCGCGGGCTACACGGTGCTCTCGCTGGTCCACGCCGTGACGGTGAGCACGACGCTGCTCTACATCCCCTTCGGGAAGTTCTTCCACATCTTCCAGCGCCCGCTCCACCTGGCCGTGATCCTCCACCGCCGCGACAACCTGGCCGCGCCGCCCGCCCGCTGCCGCCGCTGCGGCGACGGGTTCGCCGGGGCGATGCACGTCGCCGACCTCAAGAAGGTGATGGCGGAGACGGGCTTCGAGTTCGACCTGGACCTCTGCCCGAAGTGCAAGCGGAAGCGGCTGGGACTGGCCCAAGCCCGCGCGATCCAGGAGGCCGCCCGTGGCTAGGCTTCCCGTGACCGAGGAGTCGCTGATCGAGCAGTACGGCCCTCATCTCAACGAGACCCCCGCGGGCGGCTGGGGGGCCGCGGGCGAGGCCGACCGCAGCGTGAAGACCCACTGCTGCTTCTGCGGCCTCAAGTGCGGGATCCAGCTCAAGGTCAAGGACAACCAGGTCGTCGGCTTCGAGCCGTGGGAGGATTTCCCGGTGAACCGCGGGATGCTCTGCCCCAAGGGCGTGAAGCGCTACCTCCAGGGCGGGCATCCCGACCGGCTGCTGTCGCCGCTCGTCCGGACCGGCGCCGGCTTCGAGCCGTCGAGCTGGGAGAAGTCGCTCGGCCTGGTGGAAGCCGGCATCCGGCGCATCCAGGAGAAGCACGGCCGCGACTCCTTCGCCGTGATCTCGGGCGCGTCGCTGACGAACGAGAAGGCCTACCTGATGGGCAAGTTCGCCCGCGTGGCCCTCAGGACGAAGAACATCGACTACAACGGCCGGCTCTGCATGGTCTCGGCGGGCGCGGCCAGCCGGAAAGCCTTCGGCGTCGACCGCGCGGCCAACCCCTGGAGCGACCTGCCGCTCGCCAAGTGCATCATCGTCGCCGGCTCCAACATCGGCGAGTGCTTCCCGATCCTGACGGACTACCTCTGGCGCGCCCGGGACAACGGCGCGAAGATCATCGTGATCGATCCGCGCGCGACGCCGATCGGGCGGACCGCCGATCTCCTGCTCCCGGTGAAGCCCGGCCGCGACAGCGCGCTGATGAACGGGATCCTCCACGTCTGCATCCGGCAGGGCTGGATCGACCGCGAGTTCATCGAGAAGAGCACGAACGGCTTCGAGGCCCTGCGCGAGACCGTCTCGCGCTATACCCCGGAGCGGACGGCCGAGATCAGCGGCGTGCCCGCCGAGTCGATCGAGCGGGCGGCGGAATACTGGGGGACGGCCGCGACGGGGATGCTGCTCCACGCCCGCGGAATCGAGCACCACACGAAGGGCGTCGAGAACTGCCTCACCTGCATCAATCTCTGCCTCGCGACGGGGAAGATCGGCAAGCCCGGCTCGGGCTACGCGATGATCACGGGGCAGGGGAACGGGCAGGGCGGCCGCGAGCACGGGCAGCGCTGCAACCAGCTCCCGAGCGGGCGCGACATCGACAACCCCGAGCACCGGCGCATCGTCGCCGAGCGCTGGGAGGTCCCGGAGCCGGAGATTCCGGGCTCCGGTCTCGCGTCCACCGAGATGATGGAGGCGATCCACAAGGGCGAGATCCGGGGGCTGCTCTCGATCTGCATCAACCCGCTCGTCTCGCTGCCGGACACGGAGTACACCCGCGCGGCCCTCGAGAAGCTGGAGTTCTTCGGCGTGATCGACTTCTTCATGTCCGAAACGGCGCGCCATGCCGACGTCGTGCTTCCCGGCTCGCTCCAGGAGGAGGACGAGGGCACGGTCACGACCGCCGAGGGGCGCGTCGTGCGGATCCGGCAGGCCGTCACGCCGCCCGGCGGCGCGCGCGAGGACTGGCGGATCATCTGCGATCTGGCCCGGAAGTTCGCGCCCTTCGAGAAATTTCCCTACCAGTGCCCCGAGGACATCTTCCGCGAGCTGCGCCGCGTCTCGCAGGGCGGGCCGATCGATTACTACGGGATGACCTACGACCGCCTCGAGAAGGAGAACGGGCTCTTCTGGCCCTGTCCGGACGCCGATCACCCCGGAACGCCGCGGCTCTACGAGGGCGGCAGGTTCCACCACGCCGACGGCAAGGCGAAATTCCACCCCGTCGAATACCGGCCGCCCGCCGAGGACGTCGACGCCGAGTACCCGGTGATCCTGACGAGCGGCCGCGTGGTCTCCCAGTACCTGAGCGGGACCCAGACGCGCCGCATCGGCCCCCTGATGAAGCAGTATCCCGAGCCCCTGGTCGAGATCCATCCGAGGCTCGCCGCGACGGTCGGGGTCCGCAGCGGCGACCGCGTGACGGTGACCAGCCGCCGCGGCTCGGTGACGCTCGAATGCCAGGTGGTGAAGTCGATCCGCCCCGACACGATCTTCATCCCCTACCACTGGGCGGGCGACAAGTCGGCGAACCGCCTGACCATCCGGGCGCTGGACCCGGTCTCCAAGATTCCGGAATACAAAGTGTGCGCGGTGCGCGTGGAAAAACCCCAAACACCAACTCCCAACTCCCAATGAACTCCCAACCTTCTGCCGAACGTGGTCCGAGAGCGCTCGGGTTGGGGATTGGGATTTGGGGTTTTATTGGGAGTTGGGAGTGGGGAGTTCGCTGTGATTGATCCCGATCTCGAGTTCTTCATCGACCCATCGCGCTGCATCGGCTGCCAGGCCTGCTTCCATGCCTGCGCGGAGTGCGACACCCATCGCGGGACGTCGATGATCCACCTCGAGTATGCGGACCGGGCCGAATCGGTGCAGACGGTGCCCGTGGTCTGCATGCACTGCGAGGACCCGGCCTGCGCGAACGCCTGCCCGGCGGACGCGATCAAGAAGACCGACGACGGCATCGTGCAGTCGTCGCTGCAGTCGCGCTGCATCGGCTGCTCGAACTGCGTGCTGGCCTGCCCCTTCGGCGTGCCGAAGTACGTGGCGCAGATCGACCAGATGATGAAGTGCGACCAGTGCTACGACCGCACGTCGGCGGGGAAGCGGCCGATGTGCGTGACGGTGTGCCCGAGCGGGGCGCTGGCCTTCGGGACGCGGGCGGAGATCGAGGCGAAGCGGCGCGAGCGGCCGGTCAGCGCCTTCGTGTTCGGGCCGGAGACGGTGAGGACGAAGGTCCGGATGATGCTGCCGCCCCGGGCGACGGAGCTGGACCTGGACGTGGCGGACCTGGTGGAAGGAGAAGCTCATGGCGGAAGTTCCGGCGTGGAAGGACGACTTCCCGATCTCGTGGGCCGATGACCACTACGTGACGCGGCGCGAGTTCACGAAGTCGCTCGTGCTGGTCTCCTGCGCGGCGTTCTGCGCCAACGGCGCCCTTGTCGCGATGGGGGCCCTGGAACGCGCGCGGGGCGACGTGAAGACGGAGCCCCTCCGGATCGGCTCGGTCCACGACCTGCCGGTCGGCGGCTCGCGGGTCTTCGAGTATCCCGCGCCCGGGGAGCCCTGCCTCCTGGTCCGGCTGGACGCGGAGCGCTTCGTCGCGTTCGGCCAGAAGTGCAGCCACCTGGGCTGCCCGGTGCTCTACCGTAAAGAGACGAAGAAGCTCCACTGTCCCTGCCACGAGGGTTTCTTCAGCGCGGAGGACGGGAAGGTGCTCGCCGGGCCGCCGCCGCGGCCGCTGCCGCGCATCGAGCTGGAACGGAAAGGAGACGAGCTGTGGGCCACGGCCATTCGGAGGTGATCCCCACGCGGAGGCTCCGCTCGGAGCGGGCCCGGGGCATGACGGCGGTCTATGCGGTGATGGTGTCGATCATGCTGCTCATTCTCCTGCAATTCCTGCTGCTCATGGTGGCGCTGGAAGACTTCCTGTCGGGGAATCGGAGCCTGCTCTCGGGGGCGGCGATCGGGTCGGCGGCCTGCTTCGCGGCCGCCTGCTGGCTGATCCGCTACATCGCGGTGAGGCGCTCCTCATGAACCGCCTTGGCAGGGTTTTTGCTCATACGGCATCCAGGCAGTTTGGGAGCGGGTTTTGATACGGAGGCGTCGGAACGCATCGCTGAATCCTACCGACCGGTTGGCCGAGGTGAACTCGCGTGGACAAGGATGACCTGGCCCTGCTGGGGCCTGCGTTGGAGTCCTTCCTGGCGGAGTTTGCGGACGTCGCAATCACGCCGACCCGCAAGCTCATCGCCGCCTATCTGCGCGGGCAGCTGGGACCCCTGACGCGGAAGTCGGTGATGCCGATGGCGCGCGAGGCGGGCATCGCGCCGCGCACGCTCCAGGAGCTCCTGTCGCTCCACCGCTGGGACGAGGAGCTGCTCATCGACACGCTCCAGCGCCACGTCTGGCGCGCGCGGGGCGGCCCGGAGAGCGTCGCCACGATCCTCGAGACCTGCTGCCCCAAGAAGGGCACGCGGACGCCGGGGGTGGAGCTCCAGCGCTGCGGCCCCAGCGGCCGCACGCGCAACTGCGTCGTGCTCCTCCATCTCGGATTTTCCGACGGTGACTTCAACTGCCTGCTGGACAACGCCATCTACCTCCCCCGCAGCTGGACCGACTCGCCCGAGCGGCGCGCCGCCGCGCGGATCCCCGCGGGGACGCGACAGCGCAGCCGGGCCCAGATCGCGCTGGAGATGCTCGACCGCGCGGCGGCCAACGGGCTCAGGTTCGGCTGGGTGACCTGCGGCATCGAGTACGCCTCGGACGCCGTGTTCCTGAAAGAGCTCGAAGGCCGCGGCTACCGCTACGTGGCGCCGCGTCCGGCGCTGAAGGAGGGCGACCGCTCCTTCGGCGGACCGGGGCCCTGGATCTCCAACGCCCCGGGGACCGGCGCCGAGGTCGTGACCCGCGTGGCCCGCGCCGGCGAAGTGAGCCTCGAGGTCTTCGAGCAGCGGCGCAAGGAGATCGGCCTGGATCACTTCGAAGTGAGGACCTACCCCTCGCTGCTGCGCCACCTGGCGCTCTCGGCGGCGAGCATGCTCTTCCTGGAGGAGCGGGTCCGCCGCGCCCCCCGCAAGGACCGTCCCGCCGTCAAGTCGCGCGCACTCTAGCGAGGTACGCCGCGGTCTGGAAGCCGCCCCTTTTCCTACCTGTCGGTACGAATCCGCCCGCGCGTCGGGCCACCCTGATACAGGTCTAGGAGATATCCCTGATCATGCCTCCTTAGAGGGGGGGTCCCCCAATATCATACCTACAGGTAACTTTCAGCTGTGGATGCAAACCCGCGGATCATCCAGATACTAGCGTTGTAACCTACTGAGTCCCATCCGGATGATGGATTTTCCGCGGTCGGCGCCCCCTTTTGGCATCCGGGTTGCTTTTCACCCGCGGATCGATAAGGGGTTTCACCGACTGTGGTTTGGTGGGATTTACTTTTTTAGGCAGGGGCAACGGAGATGAAGATGAAGAAGCTGCTGGGCTGGTTCCGTGGGGGCGGGGATCCGTCCCCGGGCAGGAAGAGAGTGTCGATGCGGACGTGCCTGGTGAGCGCCGGCGTCGCGATGATGGCGCTCATGATCCTGCAACAGGGCATCGCCCGGGCGCAGGACAAGAAGGAAGAGGCCAAGCCGGGCGTTGCGGCGCCGGTCGAGATGTCGAAGGACCAGGCCAAGCCCGCGGAGAAGGTCGACTACGGCAAGAAGAAGGACGAAGTGCTCGCGACCCCCAAGTGCATGATGGACACGATGTGGACGCTGCTCACCGGCATGCTCGTGTTCTTCATGAACCTCGGCTTCGCGACGGTCGAGGCGGGCATGTGCCGCGTGAAGAACGCGGTGAACATCCTGTCCAAGAACTTCATCGTGTTCGCCGCCAGCGCGGCGGCCTACTGGTTCCTCGGCTGGGGGGTCATGTTCGGAGACGGCAATGACTTCCTGGGCACCACGGGGCTCTTCATGGTCGGCGGCACCGACATGAGCCCGCTGACCGGCGACGACTACAAGAACGCCGGCGGCGTGTACAACGGTCTGAGCTGGACGGGGATCCCGCTCTGGACGAAGTTCTTCTTCCAGCTGGTGTTCGCCGGCACCGCCGCGACGATCGTGTCCGGCGCGGTGGCCGAGCGCATCAAGTACGCGTCGTTCATCATCTTCACGTTCTTCATGGGCATGGTGATCTACCCGGTCGTGGGTCACTGGATCTGGGGCGGCGGCTTCCTCTCGAGCAAGGGCTTCGTGGACTTCGCCGGCTCGACCCAGGTGCACTCGATCGGCGGCTGGGCCGCGCTGGTCGGCGTCTGGATGCTCGGACCGCGCATCGGCAAGTACGGGCCGGACGGGAAGGTCAATCCCATCGCCGGGCACAGCCTGATGGCCGCGACGATCGGCTGCTTCGTCCTGTGGTTCGGCTGGTTCGGGTTCAACCCCGGCAGCACCATGGGCGTCGATCCGGTCGCGATCGGCGAGATCACGGTCACGACCAACACGGCCGCGGCCTTCGCCACCCTCACGGCCACGGCGACCTCCTGGATGCTCATGGGCAAGCCCGACCTGGGCATGACCCTCAACGGCTGCCTCGCGGGCCTCGTGGCGATCACCGCGCCCTGCGCCTTCGTCTCGGTCGGCTCCTCGGTGATCATCGGCTCGATGGCCGGCGTGATCGTCGTGTTCGCGGTGACGTTCTTCGACAAGGTGAAGCTGGACGATCCGGTGGGCGCACTCTCGGTCCACCTGGCCAACGGCGTGTTCGGGACGATCTGCGTCGGGCTGTTCTCCACGGCGGACCGGATCGGGCCCCGCACGGGCAACTCGGCCATCATGGAGGCGCTCAAGACCAATCCGAACGCCGGAGCCGGCCTCTTCATGGGCGGCGGCTTCCACCAGCTGGGTGTCCAGCTGCTGGGGGTCGGCATGACGGCCGTCTATGTGGTCGTCGCGTCGATCGTCTTCTGGTCGATCTGCAAGGCGACGGTCGGGATGCGCGTGTCGGCCGAAGAGGAGACGTCGGGCCTGGACCTCGGCGAGCACGGCATGGAGTGCTACTCCGGCTTTACGACCCAGAGCAAGTAATCTGAAACTTCGGGCCTCCCCGCGGCGCGTCCGCGGGGAGGCCCCCTGAAGAGGAGAATAACTTTGTGAAGAAGGTTGAAGCGATCATCAAGCCGCACAAGCTCGACGACGTGAAGGCCGCCCTCACCCAGGTCGGCGTCCAGGGGATGACGGTCAGCGAAGTCCGCGGCTTCGGGCGGCAGAAGGGCCACAAGGAGCAGTACCGCGGCGCCGAGTACACCGTGGATCTCGTGCCGAAGGTGAAGGTCGAGGTCGTCATCGGCGACGCCGCGGTCGCGGCGGTCGTCGAGGCGATCACCCGCGCGGCGCGCACCGGCGAGATCGGCGACGGCAAGATCTTCGTCTCCACCCTGGAGGCGGTGTCCCGCATCCGCACGGGCGAAAAGGGGGAGGCGGCCATCTAGCCCGCCTGAGCCCGAATCCGGTCAACGTCCCGCCGCCGCGGG
>JACQFK010000106.1 GCA_016200125.1 Planctomycetota bacterium | reverse complement strand
CCCGCGGTCGCCGCCGCGCTCCTGACCGCCGCCGGCTACTCGTTCTGGAACTCGTCGACGCTCGCCAAGCCCTACGCCCTGTACTATCTCGTGCTCGCGGTCCTGCTCCTGCTCATGGTCCGCGCGGAGCGGCGCCGGGACTTTCTGCTCATGAGCGCCGTCCTCGGCCTCGCGGGCGCGGCCAACCCCTCGGCCGCGATGCTCGTCCCGGCGATGCTCGTCTACGCCTGGGCGCGGCGCGACAAGGTCCGCGAACTCGGCCCCGCCGGCTGCGCCGCGGTCGTCGGGATTGCCGCCGTCCTCGCCTTCGCCCCCTCGTTCATCGGGCTCCCGATCCTCGCGGCGCGCGAATCGGTGCTCAGCATGGGCGACCCGAGGACCCCGGGCCAGGTCTGGACCCATCTGCGCGGCGCGAACTACACCGACTTCAAGGGAGCCTGGGGCTTCGACATCCACCGGGCGGCGCTGGCCGCGCGCTTCATCTGGGATGAATTCCTCGGGATCGGCCTCGCGGTCCTGGGCGTCGGCCTCGGCTGCCTGTGGAGGGAGCGGCGCGGGGCGCTCGGCCTCCTGGCCGCCTGGGCGGCGCCGATGATCCTCCTCCCCCTCGTGTTCATCGGCGAAGGGATGTTCGACCAGTGGTTCGTGACCGCCTACCTGCCGCTCAGCTTCGCGACGGCGACGGGCTTCGCCTGGCTCGCGGGGCGCGCGCGCGTGCTCTTCCCGGGCGCGCTGGCCGCCGCCGTCGCGTGGATGATCCTCGCGAACTACCGGGATCTCTGCTTCCGCGACTACACGCTCGCCCAGGTCTACGGGGAGCTGATCCTCAGGGAGCTGCCGAAGGACGCGATCTACGTCGCCAGCACGGACGACGGCGCCGTGATCCCGATGTACCTCCAGCGCGTCCGCGGCGAGCGGAGCGACGTCAAGCTCGTCCACGGCGAGTTCGTGGGGCTGGACTGGTACGACCGCCGCCTCGAGCGCGACTTCGGCGTGAAGCGGGCCGACCTCAAGGAGATTGCGGGGCGCGTCATCCCCGGCCTCCTCACGGTCACGGCGATCGCGAACGCGAACGTCGCGCCGGGAAGACCGGTTTACTCCGAGCGGCCTCCGGATCCGAACGGCCTCCGTCCGGGCCTCTTCCAGTCCTCCTCGGG
Source organism: Planctomycetota bacterium (assembly GCA_016200125.1). The sequence continues at coordinate 2,629 of JACQFK010000106.1, read as the reverse complement.
CGTGCTCTGGAGGACGGCCGTGGAGGCGGAGGCGGCGCCCGACTTGCGGATCCCGCCGGTCAATCCCTTCGACGTGGCGTCCCAGCGGCGCCGCCCGCGGGGCATCTTCATGCGCCACACCTCCGCCGGCATGGTGGCGCGCTACGAGCCCTACGAGAACCGGCTCGTGGGGATCCTGGTGCAGGCGAAGCTGAGGGCGACGGAGCCCCTCCTGGCCGCGGAGCCGGCGAAGGCGCTCGACATCTACGAGAAGGCGCGCTTCATCGATCCCTCGCTCGAGGTGGACGCGGCCTTCCAGTACAACTACGGGCTCGCGCTCTACCAGCACAACCGCTTCCTGCCCGCCAAGGAGGCCTTCGAGCGGGTGCTGACGCTGGAGCCCGCCCCCGGCCGCGAGACGCTGTCGCACTTCTACCTCGCGGAGATCTGCCGCGCGGGGCGGATGGTCGAGGAGGCGAAGCGGCACTACGCCCGGGCGCTCGAGATCAACGGCGCGGAGCCGATGATCATGAAGAACATCCGGATCCGCGCGGGCCAATGAGGCTGCTCGTTCTTCCGGGGATTCCCTTCCTGCTGTCGCTGGGCTTCTCGGTCTCGACCGCCGGCTCTCACGTCTACTGGCAGGACTCCGGCTTCTTCCTGGTCGCGGTGAAGGAACTGGGCATTCTCTATCCGCCCGGCTTCGCGCTCTACGTGCTCCTCTGCAAAGCCTGGACCCTCGCCCTCGGGTTCGTCGACTTCACCTACGCGGTCCACCTGTTCTCGGCGGTCTGCGCGGCGGGCGCGGCGGGAACGATCGCGGTCGCGACGCGCGATCTCCTGCGGACCAAGGGCCCGCTCTTCAAGACGGTGGAGGAGGAAGGTCCGCTGGCGGAGTGGATCGGCGTCTCGATCGGCTGCCTCGCCGCGGGCGGCTACACCTTCTGGGCGGCGGCGATCCTCGCGAAGGTCTACGCCTTCTACTTCCTGATCCTCGCGCTCCTGATCTGGAGGATGATCCGGGCCGACGAGTCCGGCAAGCCGCGCGACTTCACGATCGTGGCGGCGCTGATCGGCCTCGCCTGGCAGGCCCACCCGTCGGCGACGAACGCGGGCCTCGCGCTGATCCTCTTCGCCGCCTTCCACCGGAAGGCCGTCGGCTGGAAGGGTCTGCTGTGGCGGACGCTTCTCGCGGCCCTCTGCGCGATCGGCCCGATCCACCTGCTGCCGCTCTTCACGTACGCCGGCGGCTCCGCTCTCCAGTTCGGCGACCCCGGCACGCTGTCGGGCTTCTTCGAGTACGTGAGCGGCTCGCGCTTTACGATGATGCCGTTCAACTTCGGGCTCGAAGGCTCGCGCGTCGCGAGCGTCGGCCGCTACTTCTGGGAGGAGTTCCTGGGGATCGGCGTCCTGCTGGTCGCCGCCGGCCTCTACCGGCTCTGGTCGCTCAACCGGCGGCTGCTGATCGGGCTCGCGGCCTGGATCGTTCCGGTGCTGGTCGTCACCGTGCTCTTCAAGCTCGAGGGCCAGCACGATTTCTGGATGGTCGCGGCCTGGATCCCGCTCTGGCTCGTGGCGGCCGTCGGGATGTCGATGGCGGGCCGGCTCCGCGAGGCGGCCGTCGTCCTCGGCCTCGCCGGCACGATCTGGGCGACGATCGCCAACCGCTCCGACCTCGATCAGCGCAGCTATCCCTACGCGGAAATGATGGGCCATGCCTACCTGGATCAGCTGGCGGAGGACTCCAGCCTGTACCTGGCGTCGGATGACGCGCAGTCCACCGTGCTTTATCTCCAGCGGGTCCAGGGGGTCCGTAAGGACGTCACGGTCTTCGGCCCGGCGCTGAACTCCGCCTTCGCCCGCGTCTTGGCGCCGACCGGATTCCGCGCGCGTCGGTCGCTGGAGTCGTACCATGAGAGGCCTGATAACGAGTTGTTCGGCTACACCTCCTATGCCTTCTTGAAGTTATGGGGTCCGCTCTGGGTGTCCGCCCGCGACCCGAAGGACCTCCCGCCCTGGAAGGAATCCTTGCCCGCGGAGCAGCTTTCGAAATTCTTCCGCCGGGAGCGGGGACAGTTCCTCGATCGGGGGCTGTTCGACTTCCACGTCCGACCCGAGCCCTACGAGAAGCGGCTCCTCAGGCTCTTCCTCCTGGCCCGAAAGCACCGGGCCGACGCCCTGGCGAAGGAGGGCAAATTTCAGGAGGCGGCGGCGAGCTACGAGACGATCCTCAGGCTCGATCCCTGGATGGAGGAGGAACCGGCCGCCGTGCTTCCGCTGGCGGTGATCTATGCCGGCCTGCAGCAGTATCCGCGGGCGCTGGCGTTGTTCAAGAAGGCGGTGTCGCTCGATCTGCTTCCGTCGAAGCGGGCCGAGGCGTACTACTTTCTCGCGGCGCTTTGCGGAGACAGCCCGGAAGGGACCGAGTGGAAGGCGAAGGCGCTGGCGAGTCCCGACCTGGCGCCGGAACTGCGCGCCAAGCTCGAAGGGCGCTGAATTACTTCTTCTTCCCGAAGCCCGTGACGACGTAGGTTCCGCTGCGCGGGTCGCGGGTCAGCTCCAGCACGCCGTGGCGCTCCATGTCCTCGAGCAGGTCCTGCCAGGTGCGGTAGCCGTGGTAGGACTCGTCGAACTGCGGCTTCTTGCGCTT
>JACQFK010000109.1 GCA_016200125.1 Planctomycetota bacterium | reverse complement strand
GTTGCAGAAGAGCGCCGCCTTGGTCCAGGGGATCATCTCCACCGGCAGGGTGGGCCCCTTGAAGCGCGAGGGGTTGGGGAGCTTGAACTTTTCGTACTGTTCCTGGGTGAGCTCGGTGCGGTCCATGAGGAAGGCGTCGACGTGGACTTTGTGGACCGGCTGCTCCACTTCGCGCCCGCGCGCGCTGCCCATCTCGAAATCGCCCTGGGGGATGAGGACCATCTCCGCGCCGCCGTCGGTCTTGACGACCGGCAGCGCGGCACCGGAAATCGGCGGCTCCTCCCCCGGAGCGCAGGCGGAGAGCGCCAGGACCGCCGAAAAGAGGAGCGCCCGGCTCATTTCACGAAGACCCAGTCGGGTTCCTTCCAGGACTTCCCGTCGGTCGTGATCTGGACGAAGGTGTTCTTCTTCGAGACGTCGGCCACGCTGCAGTTCCAGCCCGGGGCCTCGACGCCGGGGAACTCGGGCAGCAGCCCCTTGAGGCTCTTGCCCTTCACCTTCGAGCCGTAGCTGAACGCGACGTACTTTCCGTCGGGCGACCAGTCGACGTGGTAGGTCTCCAGGGGATCCTTGCTCTCGACGACGTTGTGGACGTTCGTCGCCTTGGGGACGCTCCCCGAGAAGTCGAGGTCCGCGACGCCGACCGCGTAGTCCCAGTGGCCCCAGGCGATCTGCTTGCCGTCGGGGCTGAGGTCCGGCCGGCAGCCGCCGAGGTTGAGGTCGTAGACGCCCTCGCCCTCCGCCTCGAGCGCGAGGATGCCGTGCTTGAAGCCCATGCCGCCGTGGACGGTGGCGACGAACCACTTGCCGTCGGGCGTCCAGTTGAGCGTGTAGAGGTGCTCGATCTTCTTGTTCGGGTGCTGGCGGACCTGGCCGCTGGCCAGGTCGTACATGAAGATGCCCTTCGTGGCGAAGTCGGAGTACGTGAACTTGTCGAGTTCGCCGCGGAGGAACGCGATCTTCTTCCCGTCGCCGCTCCAGCAGGGCTCGCGGGAGTTGTCCGCGATCTTCACCCGTTTGCCGCCGTCCAGGTCCATCACATAGAGGTTGCGGACTTTCTCCTCGCCCTTGCCCTCGTCGGCGCAGAAGACGATCTTCGTGCCGTCGGGGGAGACCTTGGGGTAGAGCTCGTCGACGTCGGGAGTCTTGGTGAGGTTGACGACGTTGGAGCCGTCGGCGTTCATGAGCCAAAGCTCCCAGTTGCCGTCGCGGTTGCCCTCGGTGACGATCTTGTGGCGCAGGCCCTTGAGCTGCGCCATGAGCTCCTCCGGGTTGCCCTGCGGAAGGGCGGCCGGAGCCGCCTCGGGCGAGGGGAGAAGGAGAACATAGAGCGTCGCGAGCAGCAGCGCCGCCGCGGCGAGCGCGAGGGCGTCCTTGCGGATCGACGGGAGGCGGCGCTCGGCGAGCTTGCCCGAGCGGATGCGGTCCCACAGCGCTTCGGGGGCGCGGACAGGACGTAGTTCGGCGAGCCGGTCTTCAAAGTCAGTCATGCTGGATGCCTCCCAACTTCTCCTTGAGCGCGGCCAGGCCGCGGTAATAGCGGTGTTCGAAGGTCTTTTCCGACACCCCGGCGACGGCGGCGGCTTCGGGCATGGACAGGTCGCCCCAGATCTTGAGGACCACGGCCTCGCGCTCCTCGGACTCGAGGCGCAGGAGGACCTGCTCGACCTGCCGGCCGCGCTCCTTCAGCTCGGCCGACTCGCGCGGGTCTTCCGCGACGTCGTCGAAGAGGGGCGAGAAGGCGCGGGCCGCCAGCCGGCGGGAGCGGATCGAGTTGAGCGCCTCGTTGCGCACGGCGCGGAAGAGGTAGCCCGCCTCGGAGTCGATGTCCTCCGGCGGGGAGGCCATGAGGCGGACGAAGACGTTCTGGAGGGCGTCCTCCGCGGCGGAGCGGTCGGAGAGGACGGTCGTGGCGTAGAGCAGGAGCCGGTCGGCATGCCGTCGCCACAGCTGCTCGCAGCGGACCGGATCCATGAGGAGGGTCAGCTCCATTGCCTGAATGACACTTCAGGCGGTCCTACCTCCCCGGAAATCCGGCCACAGAGGCGCAGAGGCACAGAGAGGAACTCACGGATTTTATCAGGGGACGACGGCGGCTGAAACCCATTCCGGCGGTAGACTGAACCCCATGGAAACCTCAGCCAAGACTCCGGACCGACGGCGGCGGCTGAAACCCTCCCGGATCCGCTCCATCCTGGCGGCAGCGGCCCGAGGCGAATCAATCTCCCGTCTCATCCGTCTGGCTGGAATCCACAGCGTCATCCGGGTTTGGGGGGAACGGGGTGGGGCGAACTCCGTCCCCGGACTTCTGAAGGGCCTCGCCGATTCCGACAGGTTCGTCCAAAATGCAGCTGCCGAAGCGTTCTGCGGTTTTTCATCATCCAAGGCGATCGTGCCGCTGGGCCGCCTGCTCAAGGATCGATGGATGGTCGCTCGTTGCAGTGCCGCCGAGGCGCTCGGAGCCTCCGGTTCCCGACGGGCCATCTCCCACTTGCGGAAGGCTCTTCACGACTCCAACGAAGTCGTTCGGAGCTATGTCGTCACCTCTCTCGGCCGGCTCGGGGACAGGTCATCGATTCCCGACCTCGAGAACCTGAATCGCACGGGAAGTGAGCGCGAAAGATTGAGCTCGGCGGTCGCCTTGTATCTCCTTGGGGATCGCTGGCGTCTTGAAGAAGTGGCGTCTTTCCTCAAGTCCGGGGACTATCAGATTCAGTGCGCCGCCGGAAACGATCTCGTCTGGATGCTGCGGAGGAAAGACGCGACTCGTGCCATTCAGCTTCTCCGGAAGGCGATCCGGGAAGAGCCGAATCGGGTGCGGCGAAAGGATTTCCAAGTGGACCTGCGGAACCTCCGGAAGATTCAGGCGTACCGATAGCCGGAAACGAGTCCGCCGGTTTCCGTGTCCTCGGTGTCCTCGGTGTCCTCCGTGGCCAATCCCCGAGTGCCGCTTCCTACTTCAGGATGCCCTGGGCCATCAGCTCCAGCTCCTGGCGGTTCGTGACCACCTCGGAGAGCTGCTTCTGGTAGCCGGCGATCATCTTCTCGCGCGTGCGGCGGTCCTC
>JACQFK010000108.1 GCA_016200125.1 Planctomycetota bacterium | reverse complement strand
GATTCTGTTCGAATCCTCCAGGAGCGATGGAGCAACGGATGTGCCACCCGGGTCCCTCGGCAGGGACCTCCGATCGAGTGAGGCGCCCCGCGGACTTGTCCGCGTCCTTCCGGAATTTCCCGCAGCGCCGCCCCCGCCGGGGCCGCCCCTCCTCCGGGCGCGGCGTGGCTTGCGGCTTGCTCCCTTCCCCGGTGAAGGATTGGAGGAGCGCACTATGTTCGAGAGAATCCTGATCCCCCTGGACGGCTCCCCCCGTGCGGAGCTGATCCTGTCGCAGGTCGCCCGCATCCTTCACCGGGAGGATTCGGAGATCCTGCTGCTCCGGGTCGTCGACGTGCCGACCTCCGTCGGACGCGTGGACCTGACCCAACTCCGCAATGAGGAGCGGGAGGGGGCGCAGAGATACCTCCACGACATGACCCGACGCTTCGCGAACAAGTCGGACAAGGTGCACGCCCGCATCGCCGAGGGTTCGCCGGCCGACGTCATCCTCGAAACGGCCCGGACCGAAGGAGCCACCCTGATCGCCATGAGCACGCACGGCCGCAGCGGCGTGGCGCGCTGGGCGCTGGGCAGCGTCGCGGAGAAGGTCGCCCGCGCCGCCGACGTTCCGGTCCTGCTCGTCCGCTCCTTCCGCCGCAGCTCGAAAGGCGATCTCGAACCCATCGTTCCCGAAGAGCTCCCGTTCCGCCGGATCCTGGTGCCCGTCGACGGCAGCGTGACCTCGATGTCCGTCATCGGCCCCACGGAGAAGTTCGCCCAGCTCTACGGAAGCGACATCCTGACGCTCCATGTGCTCCCGCCCTTCGTCGCCCCCAGCCCCGTGCTTCCGGGAATGGAAGCGGGCGTTCCTCTGATGCGCCCCGAGCCCCTCCCCTCGGAGAAGGACGAGGTGACGGCGAAGGCGGCGGAGCGGTTCCGTCAGGCCGGCCTGAACGTCAGCAGGCTCACCGTGGAAGGCGAGCCCGCTTCTGAGATCCTGGACCTGAGCACCAACCGGGGGATGGACCTGATCGCCCTCGGAACCCACGGCCGCTCCGGCGTGTCGCGCTGGGCCCTCGGCAGCGTCGCCGAACGGGTCCTCCGTTCCACCGAGGTCCCGCTGCTCCTGGTGAGGACTCCCTCGGCCGGGAAGCGCGGGAAGAAGGCCGCCGCCGAAAAGGAGCACGCCCATGGGTAGCCGGAAGTCGCTGGAGGCGGCCGCGCCCCGCGCCGTGACGCAGCCGGGCAGCGCCCACTTCATCTCGATCGCCGACTGGTCGCGCCCGAAGCTCGAGGAGCTCCTCCGGCTCTCCTTCTCCCTCAAGGAGTATCCCGAGCAGCACGCCCATTCCCTGGACGGCCGCGTGCTGCTGATGATGTTCCAGAAGCCTTCGCTGCGGACGAGGGTCTCCTTCGAGACCGCGATGGCCCGCCTGGGCGGCCACGCGATCGCCTACGACCTGTCCGCCTCGCCCTGGGGCCACGGCCGGGAAACCGCGGCGGACACGGCCCGCACCGCATCGCGCTACGTCGACGCCATCATGGCCCGGCTGTTCAGCCACGACGACATGCTGGCCCTGGCGGCCCATTCCAGCGTCCCCGTCATCAACGGCCTCAGCGACCTCGAGCATCCCTGCCAGGCGCTGGGCGACCTGATGACGCTGCAGGAGCAGTTCGGCTCCCTCCAGGGGCTGCGGCTGGCTTACGTCGGCGACGGCAACAACAACGTGACCCATTCGCTGCTTGACGCCTGCTCCCGGATGGGCATCCACCTGTCCATCGGCTGCCCCCGGGGCCAGGAGTTCGAACCCGACGCGAAGGTGCTCGCCCGGGCCCGCGGGGCCGCCGTCGAGAACGGCGCCCGCATCGAGATCGGCCACGACGCCCGGGCCGCCGTCGCCGGCGCGAACGCGGTCTACACGGACACCTGGATGAGCTACCACATCGCGCCCGAGCGCCGCGAGCAGCGCGAGCTCGCGCTCCTGCCTTTCCGCGTGACGACGCCCCTGATGCAGGCGGCGCGGCGGGACGCCGTCTTCATGCACTGCCTGCCGGCCTGGCGCGGCAAGGAGCTCGACGCCGACGTGATCGACGGGCCGCAGAGCATCGTCTTCGCGCAAGCCGAGAATCGGCTCTACACGGAGAAGGCGATCCTGCTTTCCCTGATCCGGTGAATCTCCATGGAACTCCCGACGCCGACCCGGCCCGCAGCGGCCCCTGAAATCCGGCGGGACGCCGGAGCCGCGGCCGGACGGGCCCCCCCGCCCGCGGGGAGCGGATTCCGGATCGGCCGGATCTTCGGCATCGACCTCCGGCTTGAGGGAAGCTGGTTCGTCATCTTCGCGCTCCTGATCCTGTCCTTCGCGGGGAACCTGGACGCCCGCCATCCGGGCCTCGCGCCCGCCGCGAAGTGGACCCTCGCCGCCGGCACCAGCCTCCTGTTCTTCGGGTCGATCCTGCTCCACGAACTGGCCCACAGCCTGGTCGCCGTCCGCAAGGGCATCCGCGTCCACGACATCACGCTGCTCCTCTTCGGCGGCGTGTCCCATCTGGCCGGCGAGCCCAAGCGGCCGAAGGACGATCTCGAGATCGCCGTGGTCGGACCGCTGACGAGCGCGGTCCTCGGGCTGCTCTTCCTGGGCGCCGCGCGGCTGCTCTCGGCCTTCCCCGTGGCGGCCAGCATGTCCTCCTGGCTCGGGATCATCAATCTCGGCCTCGCGGCCTTCAACCTGCTTCCCGGATTCCCCCTGGACGGCGGCCGCATCCTCAAGGCGCTGATCTGGATGGCCACCGGAAACGCGGGCCGGGCCTACCGCCTTTCGATCGCCGCCGGCCGGCTCCTCGCGTATGGGATGATCTTCGGAGGGCTGCTCCTCGCGCTCGAACTGAAGCGCACGACCGACGGCATCTGGATCGCCCTCATGGGCTGGTACCTCCTCTCGAACGCCCGGGCCGGCCGGCTCCAGCTGACCCTGAGCGGAATCCTGAAGCGCCACCGGGTCCGGGACGTCATGCGCGCTCCGGAAGCCGTGGTCCAGTCCGGCGTCCCGGTGTCGGACGCCGTCGAGGAGTGGGTGTTGAGAAAGGGGCGCCGCGCCCTGCTGGTCTGCGAGGAAGGCCGCCTGCTCGGGCTCGTCACTCTCCACGAGATCAAGAAGGTTCCCCGGGAGGACTGGAGCCTCCGGCCGGTGGGCCGGATCATGATCCCGTCCGAGCGGCTGGAGACCGTGGTTCCGGACCAGTCGCTGCTCCTCGCGTTTCAGCGGATGAACGAACACAGCGTGAGCCAGCTTCCCGTCCTCGGGGAGGGAGGCGCGCTCGCCGGCGTCGTCGGCCGCGAGGACGTGCTGCGCCTGCTCGGAGTTCATACCGAGATGGGGATGCCGGATTCCTTCGAAGACGGCGAAGAAGGCCCCTGAGGCGGGCTCAGGCGACTTCCTCGGCCTGTTTGCAGGAGAGGCAGAGCCGCGCGTAGGGGATCGCCCGGAGACGCTCGATCGGAAGAGCGGCGCCGCATTCCTCGCAGATGCCGAAGATCCCGTCGTGGAGGCGTTCGAGCGCCTCGTCGATCTCGAAGATCTCGCCGCCCGCGGACTCCATCCGGACCAGCCGGAGGTCCCGCTCGGCGTTGTCCGTCCCGAGGTCGGCCACCTGGCCCGGATGAGCGGAGGTTTCCAGGTTCGCGCGCCCCAGCCCCAGTACATCGTCCGCCAGCAGGGCCTTCCGCTTCCGGAGGATCTGCTCGAACTCCTCGAGCTCCTCCGGGAGGAGGCCCGGTCCCTTGTGAAGCGCTCCGGCTTTGCTGGTCATGCTCATGGACGATCCTCCGATCTCAGGAGCCCGGCACCATGGCCCGCACTTCCGCCAGCTGCAGGCTGTGGGGCGCACGGTGCTGGCTGATGGCCATCAG
>JACQFK010000142.1 GCA_016200125.1 Planctomycetota bacterium | reverse complement strand
GCATCGTCGGCTCCTGAAAACGGCGGTGTTATGGGAAAGGAGTATACCCGTTCCCGTCCCCGCTGAAAAACGGTATTTTTCCGCGGGGCTCAGACGGTCTTCCGCCACCAGACGGCGGTCCAGTCCACGGTCTCGACGGGATCCTTGATCCCCTTCTGGGCGCGGAAATCGTCGACGGCGGCCTTGCAGGCCTTCACGCCGTTGTAATCGTCGACGATGAGGAAGCCGCCGGGCGAAAGGCGGTCGTAGAGAGCCGTGAGGGCGTCCATCGTGGAGCCGTACATGTCGCCGTCCAGCCGGGCCAGGGCCAGCTTGGATAGGGGGGCGCCTGGGAGGGTGTCCTTGAACCAGCCCTTGAGGAACTCGACCCCCTCGAGGAGCCCGAAGCGCCGGAAGCTTTCCTGGACGCTCTCCAGGGAGATCGCGAGCTCGTCCCGGGTGTGCCAGTGCGCGCCCGCATCGGCCTGGTGCTTGGGGTCGGGCGGCGGAAGTCCCGCGAAGGAGTCCGCGACCCAGACTTTTCGGTCGCCGGCTCCGTAGGCGTTGAGCACGCCGCGCATGAAGATCACCGCGCCGCCGCGCCAGACGCCGGTCTCGATGACGTCCCCGGGCACCTTGTCCTCGACGACGGTCTTGAGGCAGCGGTGGATGTTGTCCAGCCGCTTGTGCCCGATGAGGGTCAGGGCGACCGGCGCGATCACCAGTCCGGTCTCGCGCTCCGGGTCGGAAACGAGCGTGGTGGAGGTGGCGCGGATCCCGCAGGCTCCCAGGATGCCGTGGAAGGCCCGGCGGAGGATGTTATTCCGCTTGAGGAGCTTGTACTCGTGGTCCTTGTACAGCTCGTTCGTCAGGGAGCGCTTGAGGAGCTCGATGTAGGCTTCGGGGACGGAATTCACGGCGGACATCCTATGCCTCCGGAGGGCGCGTGTAAAGGATCGGCCTTCGCTCAGCGGCCGATCGTCTTGAGGACTTCCTCCGCCGCGCGGCGCGAGGCGCCGGGGGAGCCCAGCTTGCGGCGGACCTCGCCGAGCGCCTTGCGGATCTCCGGCAGGCGGCCGTCGCGGATCATCGAGACCGCCTCCTGCGCCAGGAGCTGCGGCTTGGCCCTCCACTGGTACATCTCCGGCACGATCTCCCGGCCCGCGACGATGTTGACCAGCGCCCACAGCCTCGTGTTCAGCCAGACCAGCGGCCCGAACAGGTATGCCGTCGCGGGGTTGAGCTTGTAGGTGACGATCATCGGCGTGCCGTAGATGCCGGCCTCGAGCGTGGCCGTGCCCGACGCCACGATCAGCAGGTCGCTCGCCGCCATCACCTCCGCCGTGCGGTTGACGACCACGTCCAGCCCCTGGCCCGCCGCGAGCTTCGGGTTGATGTTCGGCGCGCAGCCCAGCACGAACTTCGCGTCGGGCAGCTCCTTCGCGATCAGCTCCGCCGTCTTCTTCAGGATGGGGAGCAGGAGGCGGAACTGCTTGCCGCGGCTGCCGGGGAGCAGCCCGATCAGGTGCTTCTTCACGCCCCATTCGCGCCGCACCGCCTCGCGGTCGATGTCGCGGTAGGCGTCGAGCAGGGGATGGCCCACGTAGGCCACGTCCACGCCGGCGTCGCGGTAGATCTTCTCCTCGAAGTCGAGGATGACGATCATCTTGCGGACGAACTTGCGGATCGTCTTGATGCGGCCCTTGCGCCAGGCCCAGATCTGGGGGCTGATGTAGTAGATGACCGGGATCCCGTGGTCCTTCACGCGGCCGGCGAAGCGGAGGTTGAAATCGGGCGAGTCGATGAGGACCACCGCGTCCGGCAGCCAGGTGCGCAGCGCGCTCTGGAGCATCCGGTAGATCTTCGCGTAGCGGTTGATGTGGCGGACCGCCTCGACGACCCCCACCGTCGCGTGGGCCGTGGGGTCGATCAGGATCTCGACGCCCGCCTCGCGCATGTGGCCGCCGCCGACGCCGACCAGCCGGATCGTCGGATCGATCGCCTTCAGCTGGCGGGCGAGGTTCCCCCCGTGGATGTCGCCCGAAGTCTCGGTCGCGACGATGAAGATCGTGGTCATTGAGTTACTGGAGTATTGAGCGATTGAAAACCCGGTCGAGGAAGCCCTTGCGGCCCTCTACGGAGACCTCCGGCTGCGGGTGCGGCGCACACGATGCTTCCGGCCTCCAACATCGCGGTCAGGGGTTTCAAAAACAATGTCGACGGCTTTTCAATGGCTCGATAGCCCGATTCCGTTCATTTCCAGCGGTGCGCGCGCATTTCCTTCAGGATCGTCTCCGCGGCCCTCATGGCCCGCACGCCGTGCTCGCCGGGGACGACCGGGTCGCGCCCCTGCTCGACGGCGTCGAGGAAGCTCTGGAGCTCGCGCGCCAGCGGCTCCTCCTCCTCGAGCTTCACCTCCTGGATCGAATAGAACTCCTTGGGGATCGTCGCCAGGTCGGCGAGGTTGAGGTCTCGGTCCTTCGGCAGCTTCTGGAGCGCCTCGCCGAGCTGCGGCGTGGTGCGGTAGATCCAGGCCTCCTTGGCGAGGGTGTCCACCGTCACGTAGCAGTCTTCCGAGAAGATGCGCGTCTTGCGCATCTGCTTGTCGGAGATGCGGCTCGCCGTCAGGTTCGCCACGCAGCCGTCCTCGAACTCCAGGCGGGCGTTCGCCATGTCCTCCTTGCCGAAGAGGAGCGCCATGCCCACGGCGTCGACCCGCGCCAGCGGGCTCTTCACGAGGTGGAGCACGATGTCCAGGTCGTGGATCATCAGGTCAAGCACCACGTCGATGTCGCTGGAGCGGAAGCGGAAGGGCGAGAGGCGGTGGACCTCGATGAAGCGCGGCTTGCGGACCACGTCGAGCACCGCCGTCACGGCCGGGTTGAAACGCTCGACATGGCCCACCTGGAGGGCGACCTTCTTCGCCCGGGCGATCCGGCAGAGCTCCTCGCCCTGCTCGATGGTCTTGGTGAGGGGCTTCTCCACCAGGGCGGGGATGGAGCGCTCGAGGAATTCCTTCGCCACCTCGTGGTGCTGGGCGGTGGGGACCGCGACGCTCACGGCGTCGACCATTCCGAACAGCTTGCGGAAGTCGCTGAAGTGGGGGACGGAGTAGGGCGCCGCGATCTCCGCGGCGCGGGCGGGGTCGGCGTCGACCACGGCGGCGAGCGCGCCCATCTGGTGGTAGATGCGGGCGTGCTGCTTGCCCAGGTGGCCCACCCCGACGACGCCCACGCGCGGGCGGCTCACGGGAGCCTCCTCGGCTCGGCGGGATTGCCCTCGAGCTCCATGAAGGGCGGCAGGTCGGCCTCGACGGGCACCTGGCTCCGGACGACGCTCGACTTCCCGATCCGGCGCTTCTCCTCGATCACGCACTGGCCCTCGATGAAGGCCCCGTCCTCGACGACGCACTCGCCGCCGAGGGCGCAGAAGGCCCCCAGGCGGACGCCGGGCCCGAGGCGGCAGCCGGGGCCGAGGCGGACCTCGGGGCCCACGACGCAGAAGGGGCCGATCTCGACGTCGTCGGCGACGGCGGCGGCCGGATCGACCAGGGCCGAGGGATGGGCCTTCACTCGATGTCCTCCTCGGGCTCGGGCGGCGGGGCCGAGGGGGCGGGCGGCGGGCGGCGGATCTCGCGGCGGCGGCCCATGTGGCCGAGGTCCGAGGCCCCGAGGAACTCGATGAGCGTGCGGATCTCGGCGTACTGGCCGCCGATCTTCTCGACCTCCGCCAGCGCCTCGGGCTTCGGGAGCGCGGAGCGCCAGATGATGCGGTGGGCCTCGCGGAGCGCGTTGACGGCCTCGGGCTTCACGCCGCGCCGCTTGAGGCCGACGACGTTCACGCCGCGGACCTCCTGGGCCATCCCCTGGATGATCATGAAGGGGGGCGCGTCCTGGTTGACGCGCGAGGCGCCGCCGATGAAGGCCTGCTGCCCCACGGTGGCGAAGTGGTGGACGACCACCCAGCCGCTCAGGATCGCGGAGCTCTCGATCCGCACGTGGCCGGCGAGGAGGCAGGCGTTGGCCAGGATGCAGTTGTCCTCGATCACGCAGTCGTGGGCGATGTGGGCCAGGGCCATCAGCATGTTCCGGTTGCCGACGGTCGTCTGGCCGCCGCCGGTCATGGTGCCCTTGTTGATCGTGACGCCCTCGCGGATCACGTTCTCGTCGCCGATCAGCGTGGCCGTGTCCTCGCCCTTGAACTTGAGGTCCTGCGGGTCGCCGCCGATGACGCAGAAGGGGTGGATCACGTTGCGCGCGCCGATGGTCGTGCGGCCGACGACGGTGACGCCCTGGAGCAGCTTGGTGCCGGGCCCGATCGCGACCTTGGGGCCGATGACGCAGAAGGGGCCGATCTCGGCGCTGGCATGGATCCGGGCGCCGGCCTCGATGACCGCGGAAGGGTGAATAGCCATCAGGACCGAATGCCGAAAATCGAAAATAGAAAATCGGACGGAGTTCCCCCCCAGCTCCCGGAGGGGAAGCGGCCCCCCTCTTCCGTTTTCGGTTTTCGGTTTTCGATTTTCCTCATTAGCCGTCCATGAGCATGAACTTCATGTTCGCCTCGGCCACGAGCTGGCCGTCCACCGTGGCGCGCGCGAACACCTCGCCGGTGCGGGCCTTCACCCGGATCGTCTCGACCTCGAGACGGAGCTGGTCGCCCGGCACGACGCTCTTGCGGAGCTTCACGCCGTCGAGCGAGAGGAGCACGGCGACCTTGGACTGGTTCTCGCTCTTGCGCATCAGGAGCACGCCGGCCAGCTGGGCCATCGCCTCGATCTGGAGCACGCCGGGCATGATCGGCTGCTCGGGGAAGTGGCCCTGGAAGAAGGGCTCGTTGTAGCTGACGTTCTTGATGCCCACCGCGCGGCGGTAGCCGTCGAGCTCGATGACCTTGTCGATGAGCAGGAAGGGGAAGCGGTGGGGCAGGATCTTCGAGATCTCCCGGACGTCGAGCAGGGTGGCGC
>JACQFK010000141.1 GCA_016200125.1 Planctomycetota bacterium | reverse complement strand
GCCGGCGGAGATGCAGGCCTTCTGGAAGAAGTTCTCGCCGGTGATCTCGGCGGGCTGGTGGGCGACGGGATACGGGATGCAGCTCAACACGCCCGACACGATCAACAACGGTTCCATGGACACGGCCTGGGTCCATTCGTTGCTCGTCGAGCGCGGCCGCGACGACGAGGAGACGGCGATGCGGACGGACGAGCTCCTCTCCATCCTTTCGAAGCAGCCGCAGAACGACCCGGCCGAGGCGGCCCTCCGGAGCCTGGGGGAACGGGCCGCGCCCGGCATCGCCCGCTGGCTCGGCCGCAACAACCTGATCGAGACGCAGGTCGCCCGCCGCCGGGCGGCGGCCCGCGCGATCGCCGACGCCGCGACCCTGAAGTCCGCGGGGCTGCTCGCGGGCCTCCTGTCGCACGGCGAGGCCCAGGTGCGGGTCCTCATCGCCGGCGGCCTGGCGAGGATCGCGGGCAAGGACCTCGGCTTCAAGGAGGACTATTGGAAGGGCGAGTCGCTCGACGCGGGGAAGAAGGCGTGGGAGGACTGGCTCAAGCAGAACGCCAAGTGACGACCCTTTCCGAGCCCCCGTGAGCATCAACCTCTCCCAGATCTTCGTCCGCTATCCGGACGAGAAGGACGCCGCCGCGCTGCTGGCGTCGCGCCAGGACCGCGCCCCGGGCGCGCCCTCCGTCCTCGTGGCCCGCACCGGCACGCCCTGGCTGGCCGTCTGCTCCGGCGACAACACCCCCGCGCCCGACACCGCCCGCCACCTCTCCCGCGCGCTGGAGGGGACCGCGGTGTGGTTCGGCCTGGCGGGAAACGCGCTCGCGTACCGCATGATCCGCTACGACCTGGGCCGCGAGGCCGAGAAGGTCCTCGAGCCGCCGGAGATCTTCACGGCCGACGGCGCCTCGCAGATGCCCGCCTACCGGGACGTCGAGGCGGAGCTCTACGCGAAGCTCCGCGCGCTGGGCATCCCGCAGGAGTACGTGTACCTCTTCATGGAGGAGGTCGGCGTCTCGGGCGGCGCGCCCGGGAAGACCGACGCCGCCGTCGTGCGCAACGGCAACGTCGAGCTCTTCGTCCACCGCGTCCCGCGCCGGAGCGTGGACGCCGTGCGCACGCTCTTCGACCACCACAAGGAGGGCGAGCAGACCGTCTACGAGACGATCCGCCTCCAGGGGGCCTTCGACAACGCGCGCGCGAAGCAGCTGCTGCAGACGCTGGACCAGATGTGCAAGCGGCGCTCGCTTCCCCCCGGCTGGCGGATCCGCTTCGTGCTCGACCCGGAGGTCAGCCCCGACTTCGTGATGCGCCTCGCGGCGGTCCATGCCGCCGGGAAGTTCTCCTACGAGCTGTCGCACCTGGAGCCATGATCACCCACCTGTTCTTCGACGCGGGCAACACGCTGGTCTACCCCAACTTCGGGCTGATCGCGGAGAAGCTGGCCGCGCGGGGCCCGCGGGTCGAGCCCGCCGAGCTGGAGCGCGGGGAGCAGCAGGCGCGCTTCCGGCTGGATGACGCGGAGCTGGTGCGGACCAGCACCGACGACCGGCGCTGGCGCCTCTACTTCGAGACGATCTTCCGCTTCTGCGGCGTGACGGACGCGGATCTGATCCGCGCGGTGATCGACGAGCTCCACGCCATCCACCGGGTGAACAACCTCTGGGAGATCGTCCCGCCCGACGTGGCTCCCGCGCTCGAGAAGCTGCGGCCGCGCTTTCGCCTGTCGGTGATCTCGAACGCGAACGGCACGGTGCGCGAGAAGCTCCGCCGCGTCGGGCTGCTCGGCTTCTTCGAGACGGTGCTGGACTCGCACGAGGAGGGGATCGAGAAGCCCGACCCGCGCATCTTCCGGGCGGCCCTCGAGCGCACCGGCGCCCGCGCCGCCCAGTCGCTCTACATCGGCGACATGTACCACATCGACGTCGCCGGCGCCCGCGCCGCGGGGATGGAGGTCGTCCTGCTGGACCCGGCGGACCTGCACCGCGAGAAGCCCGTGCGCCGGATTGCCGCGCTGGGCGCGCTCCTCTCCTCGATTGACGCTCCGTGAGGTCCCGCCTATAATCCGGTTCTCATGCCTTACGTGGTCGTGAAGGAAATGGGCGCCGAGCGCAGCCAGCCGCTCACCGATGCGGAGGTCCTCATCGGCCGGTCGCGCCAGAACCACATCAAGCTGTCCACGGAGCAGGCGTCGCGGCAGCACTGCCGCCTCCTCAAGACCGACCGGACCTACCGGCTGATCGACGGCGGCTCCTCCAACGGCACCTACGTGAACGGCCAGCGCGTCGCGGAGAAGGACCTCGCGGAGGGCGACGCGATCTCGGTCGGCAATGCGGTGGTGGTCTACCACCTGGGCGAGCCGTCGAGGCCGGCCTTCAAGCTCCCCGATCCGATGAATTTCCAGCTCCCGATCGACGACCGCAACGTCAAGATCCTGCTGCGGACGATCGTGAGCGCGGCGTCGAGCGAGAACCTGGAAGCCTTCCTCAACGCCGCGGTGGACAACGTCGTGGAGATCGCGCAGGCCGAGCGCGGCAGCCTCTGCACGCGGGAGGGAGACGGCGAGCTCCATCCGATGGTCGCGAGGGACAGCGCCAAGAAGCCGATCGCGGAGCTCGTCGGGATCAGCCGCACGATCCCCAAGCAGGTCTGGGACCTGCGGAAGCCGATCTTCCTGCTCGACACGGAGAGCGAGAAGGAGTCGGTGCAGTCGCAGAGCGTGTCGCTCTACCACCTGAGGACCATCATGTGCGCCCCGCTCAAGGTCGGGGAGAAGATGCTGGGCGTGCTCTACGTCGACAACCACGCGAAGATGCGCGAGTACAGCGCGTCGGACCTGGCGATCTTCGAGGCGGTGGCCAACTACCTGTCGCTGACCATGGAGAACCTGCGCGCGGCGCAGGACGCCAAGGCGCGGGTCGAGGCCCGGCGCAAGGAGCTGGAGCACGAGAACGCGCTGCTCCGCGCGGCGCTGGAGAACCGGAGCCACCTGATCGGCGAGTGCGCCGCCATGAAGGCGGTCTACGAGAACGTCAAGAAGGTCGCGCCGACCGACGCGACGGTCCTGGTCCTGGGCGAGAGCGGCACCGGCAAGGAGGCGATCGCCCACGTGCTCCACGACCTGTCGCCCCGCTCGGAGCAGCCCTTCGTGGTGATCGACTGCGCCGCGATCCCCGAGACGCTGCTCGAGAGCGAGCTGTTCGGCTACGAGAAGGGCGCCTTCACGGGGGCCGTCGCCCAGAAGCAGGGCAAGTTCGAGCTGGCCACGGGCGGCACCCTCTTTCTGGACGAGATGGGCGAGCTGACGCCCAACCTGCAGGTGAAACTGCTCCGCGCGCTGGAGCAGCGGGCGATCTCCCGGGTGGGCGGCGCCGACCCGATCCCGATCGACATCCGCCTGGTCGCGGCCACGAACCGGAACCTCGAGGAGATGGTCAAGGGGGGGAAGTTCCGGCAGGACCTCTACTTCCGGCTGAAGGTCGTGT
>JACQFK010000140.1 GCA_016200125.1 Planctomycetota bacterium | reverse complement strand
TGCGTCCTGCTGGCAGCGGGGACACTTCAAAATCTTGGCCATGGCCTTCTCCGCCCCTTCACAAACTGCGTTCTGCTCCTATGATACGCCGGCCCGGGGGGAATACTACAGGTTCTTGCGCCGCCCCCGGTCCCCGGTGGTAAGATGCGCCCCGATTCAAGGAGAACGTGAATGGCCGGAAAGAAGGCGACGGCGGCGGACGCGAAACTCATCCTCAAGCTCTACGATTTCCGGCGCGAGCCGGTCATGCGCGAAGCGCGCAAGGACATGATCTCGAAGTTCATTCCGAAGTCCTTCGACGAGTTCGCCGCCGTGACGAAGGGCGACCATCCGCTCAACACGGCGTACCGGATGGTGTCGTCCTACTGGGAGATGGCGGCGGGGCTCGTGAAGCACGGCGCGCTCCACCTCGAGCTCTTCGCCGAGAACTGCGGCGAGGGCCTGATCCTGTTCGCCAAGGCCCAGCCTCATCTCGAGCGCCTCCGCAAGGAGATCGCGGTCACCGCGTACCTGAACATGGAATGGGTCGTCTCCCACAGCAAGGAGGCGGCGCGGCGGCTGGAGATCCAGAAGAAACGGATTGCCGCCCTGACGGCGAAGTAGCCGCATCCTACTGGGTCGACACGCTGCAGGAGGGCAGCGCCTTCTTCAGGCGGTCGATGCCCTGGGGCGTGGCCTTCGACTTCCTGCCGAGCTTGAGCGTCTCCAGCCCCTTGCAGGCCTCGAGCGCCGCCAGGCCCTGGTCCGTCACGGCGGTGGCCGGAAGGCGGAGCTCGCGGAGCGAGGCGCAGGCGGCCAGCGCCGGCAGGCCCGCGTCCGTCACCTTCGTGCCGCCGAGGCCCAGGATCTTCAGCCGGGGAAGGCCCGCGAGGAGCGGCAGGCCGGCATCGCCCACGTCCTTCGTCCATCCCAGGTCCAGGCTCTCCAGCGATGCCAGGCCGCCCAGGTGCTTGAGCCCCGCGTCGGAAACCTGCGCGTCGCCGAGGTTCAACGCCTTGAGCCCGGGGATTTTCCCGACGTAGACGAGCGACTCGTCCGTCAGTCCGTCGATCTCCACGAGGTTCGCGGTCTCCAGCGCCGGCAGCGCCAGCAGGAAGCGGAACTCGGCGGCGGGGATGAAGACGTGCTTGTTGTCCGAGGCGCGGTGCCCGCCCAGCTTGATCTCCTTCATCGTCTTGAGATCCTCGAGCGTCAGCGCCGGGAAGCGCGGCTTCTTCTGGGCCGACCCGGCGTTCGCATCGAGCGATTTCAGCCAGGCCAGCGCCTCGTTCGCCGGGGGCGCGTCCTGGGACAACGCGAGACCGAGCGCGATCGCGAGCGTCATCATCGGGCCTGTTCCTCCCCTGCTGACGTGGACGCGAGGGGGGCCGAAAGTACGGAAGCTTCAGCGCAGGCCGAGCATTTCCAGGGGATTGGTCGAGGCCATCCGGATCACGTCCGCCCGGGGGAGCGCGCCCAGCCCGACGACCCGGTCCACGATCTCCTTGATCGTGGAGTTGCTCCCCGCCAGCGTGCCGTCGGGCAGCCGGAGGGAACCGTCCGCGGACATGCTGACCTTCAGACCCCCCAGCGTGATGTCGCCGAGGTCCCGGCGCTTTGTCAGGAAGAGCCCGTCGCTGATGAGGATGATCTTCCGCTTCGGCCGGCAGCGGAGCACGAGCCTCACGATGTCGTCGGAGACATGGACGCCGTCGGCGATGATCTCCGTGTAGAGGTCGTCGTCGATCAGCGCGAATCCGGGGAGTCCCGGCGAGCGGTGGTGGACGGGATTCATGGCGTTGAAGAGATGGGTCACGCTCTTCACGCCGAGCTTCTTGGCCGCGGCGGCCTGCTCGAAGGTGGCGGTCGTGTGGCCCATCGAGACGCGGACGCCCTTCTTCACGAGGAAGCGGACCGCCGCGTCCGCTCCCGGCAGCTCCGGCGCGATCGTGACGAGCTTGACGATGCCCTCGCCGGCGGCGATCCACTCCTTGATCTCGGCCAGGTCGGGCGGGCGGAGGTTGACGGGATTGTGGGCGCCCTTCCGTTCGGGATGGAGGAAGGGGCCTTCGAGATGGACGCCGAGGATCTTCGCGCCCTTTTCGCTGCCCTGGACCTTCTTGACCGTCTCCAGCGCCGCGAGGACCTCCTCCTTCGGGGAGCTGACGAAGGTCGCGAGGAAGCCGGCGACGCCCTGCTTCTTGAGGTGAAGCGAAAGTCCCTGCAGGTCCTCCGGGTTGCCGCTCATGACGTCGTAGCCGGCCTGCCCGTGGAAGTGGATGTCGATCAGCCCCTGGCTCATGGCCACACTCTACGAAGAGAAGGTCGAGATTGCACTCTTTCGGCGATCGTAAGAACTGCATGAGAACGCTCCCCCTGGCCGCGATCCTGTTCACCCTGTCCTGTGCCGCGCCCGGCCGCCCCCCCGGGAAGCCGCAGGTCATCGCCCACCGGGGCGGCACCGGTCCCGACGGGACCATCGCGGGATGCCGGCTCACGCTGGACCGCGGCGTCTTCTTTCTCGAGCTCGACGTCCGCCTCACGCGCGACGGTCGCGCGGTGATCCTGCACGACGCGACGGTGGACCGGACCACCGACGGGAGCGGCGCCGTCGCTCAGATGACGCTGGAAGAAGTGAAGCGGCTGGATGCCGGGATCAAATGGGGACCGGCCCATGCCGAGGAGCGGATCCCGACGGTCGCGGAGCTGCTGCACGCGGTCGGTCCCCGGGCGACGGTCCTGCTGGAGCTCAAGGTCGCCGCGGCCGCGGGGCCGGTGATCGACGCGATCCGCGAGGAGCAGGCCTTCGGGCGGGCCGTCGTGCGGACGGCCGACCCGGAGATCCTGAGGCAGATCCGCGGGCGCGAGCCGCGCGCGCGGACGGGGACCATGGCTGCCCTGCCGGCCGCCGGGGAACTCGATGCGTTCGTGTCGCGGCTGGCGGCGCTCCGCGTCAGCGCCTTCACGCCGCTGAAGAACGACGGACTGACCCGGCCCTTTGTCCAGCGGCTCCAGTCCGCGGGGATCGCCGTCTGGGGCACGAATACCAACGAGGAGGCGGTCTGGCGCCGCCTGATCGACGCCGGCGTCGACGGCATCATCACCGACCGCCCCGACGAACTGCTGTCGTTCCAACCTCGTTGAAATGACTGCGGTTTGGACTATACTCCCCACGGAGATGCAGGGGGGAAGACGGATCGCCGGGGCGCTGTTCCTGGCCGCGCTCGCGGCCGGAGCCTCCTTCTGGCTCCTCTCCCGCCGGCCGACCCTCGCGATGGAACCCTTGAAGCCGCTCGTCCTTCCGCTCCGGGAGCCGCGCGTCGTGATCCGCAAGAAGGCGCGCGAGCTCGCGCTCTACGACGGCGCGCAGCTGCTGCGCCGCTATCCCGTCGTGCTCGCGGCGAACGCCGCCGGCCACAAGGAGCGGGAAGGGGACCGTCGGACCCCGGAGGGCTCCTACTACGTCTGCACCCGCAACGGCACGAGCCGTTTCCACAAGTTCATGGGCCTGAGCTATCCCGCGCCCCGCGACGCCGAGCGCGGACTGAAGGCGCGGATGATCTCCCGCGCGGAGCACGACGCGATCCTCGAGGCCCACCGCCGGCGGGAATGCCCGCCCTGGAAGACGGCGCTCGGCGGGGAGGTCGGCATCCACGGCGGCGGCATCAGCCGCGACTGGACGCTCGGCTGCATCGCGCTCACGGACGAGGCCGTCGACGAGCTCTGGTCCGCGCTCCGGATGGGCGACCCGGTCACGATCGAACCCTGAACTGCTACCGTTCCAACGTCGTTGGAATCGTGGCACTTGGGGGCAGCCTCCGGAGCAGCGGCTCCAGGACCTCCATCGGCAGACCGATGACGTTCGAGCGCGATCCCTCGATGCTCCGGATGAGCGGATCGTTCTTCTCGCGGATCGCGTAGCCGCCGGCGTACTGCGTCGGGTCCGTCCGGGCCACGATTTTCTCGACCGGCGGGTCGTCGTGAAGCGTCACCTTCGAGGTGACGTATTTGACGATGCGGAAGGTCCCCTTCTGGAGCACGACGCCGGTGCCCAGGGTGTGGGTCTTGCCCGCCAGCGACCGCAGGAGCCGGACGGCGGCCTTGCGGTCGCGCGGCTTTCCGTATATCCTGCCGCCGTTGGCGATCATCGTGTCCGCCGCGAGGATCCAGTCGGTGGGGAAGCGGCGGGCCACCGCGTCCGCCTTGCGGCGCGCGTTCGTCACGCAGGTCGCCTGCAGGGTGCTGCGGCGGACCTCGCGGACGCCGGAGGGCACGACGCGGAAGCGGTACCCCTTGAGGAGCTTCTTCCGTGACGTCGACGCGGAAGCCAGGATGAGCATGGGCGAAAGTGTAGTGTCGAAGGGGGTCCGGCTCAAGCACAAGATTCTCCAGTCGCCGATGGCGGGCTGCACGGACCTGGCCTACCGGAAGATCGCCCGCCGCTTCGGCTGCCAGATCGCTTTCACCGAGATGGTGAAGGACCGTCCCGTCGTGCAGGGCAACCCGAAGACGCTCGAGATGCTCCGGACCGCCGACTGGGACCACCCGCTGGGCATGCAGGTGGTGGGGCGCGATCCGGAACTGATGCGCGAGGCGGCCCGGCGGCTCGAGTCGCTCGGCGCGGACGTGATCGACGTCAACCTGGGCTGCCCGGTGCGCAAGGTGGTGGACGACGGCTGCGGCGCCGCGCTCCTCAAGGAGCCGGAGCAGGTCGGCCGGATCCTCGGCGCGATGGTCTCCGCCGTGAAGGTTCCCGTGACGATCAAGATGCGGACGGGCTTCGACGACGGGGACGACGACCGCTTCCTCCGGGTCGTGAGGATCGCGAGCGACTCCGGCGTCGGCGCGATCACGGTCCACGGCCGGACGCAGAAGCAGCTGTATACCGGCTTCTCCAACCACGAGGCGATCCGCGCCGTGAAGAACGTCGCCGGCGTGCCGGTGATCGGCAACGGCGACATCCGCTGCGGCGCCGACGCGAAGCGGATGATCGAGGACACGGGCTGCGACGGCGTGATGCTCGCACGCGGCGCGCTGGGCAACCCCTGGATCTACAGGGAGGTGGAGCAGTACCTCGAGACGGGCACGCTGCCGGCGTCTCCGACGGTGGCGGAGAAGGCGGCCGTGCTGCGCGACCACTTCGCGACCCTGCGGGAGATCTACGGCGCCGAGCCCGCCTGCTATCTCGTCCGCCGGGTGATCCACTGGTTCGTGAAGGGGGCCTCAGGCTCCGCGGCGCTGCGCGAGAAGGGAAGCCACATCACGACGCCGGAACAGTTCGACGCGCTGGTGGGGGAGTTCGAGGGCTCGCACTACGAGCCCTCGGCGAAGGACGCCAAGCTCAGGGCGTAAATGAAAAAGGCCGCCTTGCGGGCGGCCTCTTTCCGGGAGGTGTCCGGTTCTAGTCGGTCAGGCGCGGGTTGTACTCGGGGCGCGGTCCGCGCTCCTTGACCTCGACCTGCTCGTACTCCTTGACCTGCTCGGAGTTGAACTGCTTGCCGCACTCGAAGCTCGTGCAGCGGTATTCCTTGGCGTTGTTGTCGCTGAAGGCGTTGATGTCGTTCTTCTTCACGCGGTTGCCGCCGCAGTAGGGGCATTTCGCGCGCTGCCAGTACTTCTTGGGGGCCTCGGACGCGGCGAC
>JACQFK010000139.1 GCA_016200125.1 Planctomycetota bacterium | reverse complement strand
GGCCCGCGCGGCCTCCACCACCTCGTCTACGAGGTGGTCGACAACTCGATCGACGAGGCGATGGCCGGCCATGCGAAGACCATCGCGGTCCGCATCCACCCCGACGGCTCGCTGTCGGTGACCGACGACGGCCGCGGCATCCCGGTCGGGATGATGGAGGAGCAGGGCAAGTCGGCGCTCGAGGTCGTCCTCTGCACGCTCCACGCGGGCGGCAAGTTCGACAACAAGTCGTACAGCGTCTCGGCGGGCCTCCACGGCGTCGGCGTCTCGGCCGTGAACGCCGTCTCGGAGTTCCTCGACGCGACGGTGTGGGTCGACGGCGGCGAGTGGTTCTTCCGCTGCGAGCAGGGCATCCCGAAGGTCCCGGTCGAGAAGAAGGGGCCGTCGACCCGTCGGGGCACGAGGATCCACTTCAAGCCCGACAAGACGATCTTCAAGGACAGCGTCGACTTCGTCTTCGACACGCTGGCGAAGCGGCTGCGCGAGCTGGCGTTCCTGAACAAGGGCGTCCACATCACGATGGTGGACGAGCGGCCCAACGGCAAGACGGAGGAGTTCAAGTACGAGGGCGGCATCGCCGAGTTCGTCGCCTTCCTCAACAAGGGCAAGGGCCGGCTCCACGAGAGCGTGATCCACATCGAGCGCACGTTGGGCAAGATCTACATCGAGTGCGCGCTCCAGTGGAACGACCGCTACGACCCGACGGAGTTCTCGTTCGCCAACTCGATCAACACCCACGACGGAGGCACCCACCTCTCGGGCTTCCGCTCGGCGCTCACCCGGACGCTGAACGCCTACGCCCGCGAGGCGCAGCTGCTGCGCGAGAAGGACACGCCGCCCTCGGGCGACGACTACCGCGCGGGCCTCACCGTCGTGGTGAGCGTGCGGCTGCCGAACCCGCAGTTCGAATCGCAGACCAAGGTCAAGCTGACGAACACCGACATCGAGGGCACGGTCACGCAGGTCGTGAACGAGGAGCTTCACGACTACCTGGAGCGCCACCGCGACGTGGGGAAGGCCGTGTTCCTCAAGGCGATGTCGGAGTCCCAGGCCCGCGAGGCGGCCCGGAAGGCGCGGGAGACGGTCCGCAAGGGCGCGCTCACGAGCGGCGACCTGCCGGGCAAGCTCGCCGACTGCACCTCGCGCGACCGCGAGAACACCGAGCTCTACATCGTCGAAGGTGATTCGGCCGGCGGATCGGCCAAGCAGGGCCGCGAGCGGAAGTTCCAGGCCATCCTGCCCCTCAAGGGCAAGATCCTCAACGTCGAGAAGGCGCGCATCGACAAGATGCTCAAGCACGAGGAGATCCGGATCGTCATCAGCGCGATCGGGACGGGCATCGGCGAGGAGGAGTTCGACCTCACGAAGCTGCGCTACGGCAAGATCATCATCATGACGGACGCCGACGTCGACGGCAGCCACATCCGGACGCTGCTGCTCACCTTCTTCTTCCGCCACATGAGGAAGCTGGTCGACGAGGGCCACGTCTACATCGCCCAGCCGCCGCTCTACAAGGTGGTCTCGAAGCAGGGCGAGGAGTACGTCCACAACGAGAAGGCGATGATGCGGAAGTACGTCGACCTGGGCTGCGCGGACGCCCGGCTCGAGGGGCCGGCGCGGACGCTGGCGGGCGCCGACCTGCGCGCGATGGTCGAGGCGGTGATGCGCGTCGAGGACGCGCTCTCGCTGGTGCAGCGCAAGGGGCTGCCGATGGAGCGCTACCTGCAGCAGTACGACGCGAAGTCGGGGAAGCTGCCGGTCTACCGCGCCCGGCGCGACGGCAAGGAGTTCTTCTTCTACTCCCAGGAGGCGCTCGACCAGTGGATCGAGGCCGAGGAGAAGGCGGCGGGCCGCGAGCTCGAGGTCCACTCCGACGACGTGGAGGCGCCCCCCGCGGGGGTGACCCCCGCGATCCTGCTCAACGAGTTCCACGGCGTGACCGAGGTGGGCGGCGCGGTGCGCGACCTGCTCAACCTCGGCTTCACCATGAGCGAGTACTTCCGGGCGGAGGACGTGGACGGCAAGCCGAAGTACCGCCTGGTCCACGAAGCCGACCAGCTGCCCGTGCGGACCCTGCGCGACATGCTCAAGGCGATCCGGACGGTGGGCCGCAAGGGGCTGAAGGACGTCCAGCGCTTCAAGGGCCTGGGCGAGATGGACGCCGAGCAGCTCTGGGAGACCACGATGGACCCGGCGAAGCGGACGCTGCTCAAGGTGACGATCGAGGACGCGATCCAGGCCGAGCGCATGTTCACGATCCTCATGGGCGAGGAGGTCGAGCCGCGCCGCGAGTTCATCGAGAAGCACGCGCTCGAGGTCAAGTTCCTGGACATCTGAGGAAGCATCAGGCACCCAGCATCAAGCATAGGGGCGAGAGGCACCGTGAGTCAGACTGCGAAGAACAGTTGTCCCGCCTGCGGGGCGAAGTTCCGGGTGGGGGGGCTCCTGCCGATGGCGGAGGTCACGCGGCTCCAGAAGGTCGGGATCATCGACCTGGGCGAGCCGGGCGAGCGGATGGACTGCCCCAAGTGCAAGGCCAAGCTCCGCGTCGTCACCGTCCGCATGGGGACCTTCTTTCAGATGGAAACCTGCTGAAGATGGGAAAACCGAAAACCGAAAACCGGAAACCGGAAGGGCCGCCCCCCGCCCCCGCCTCGGGGGGGAGGGAGGGGAATCCCCTTCGGTTTTCGGTTTCCGGCTTTCGATCTTCGTAGTCATGGGTTCCTTCCAACGCTCGGGGACCTTCCAGAACCGCGACAAGTTCCTGGAGGGCGTGAAGCAGAAGCTGGAGAAGCTGCTGGGCGGCGCCGCGCAGGGGATGACGGCGACCTGGGAGAAGGCGGGGGCGGACGACGTGGGGCGGCTGGCGGGCTTCGGCGCGAAGATCGAGTTCACCGTGGGAGAGCGGAGCTGGACCTGCCTCGCGGACATCCCGTCCTGGATCCCGATCCCCCAGTCGATGATCGAGCAGAAGTTCGACGAAAAGTTCGCGGAGCTGAGCCGGCTGTGAAGAAGTCTCTGGAAGATCCCCGGGCCAACCTATAGAATCTCGAACCGTGCCTCCCAAGAAGAAGGAAGTCACGCTCAAGCAGCTCGCGCAGGAGCTCGGCCTCGGGATGGAGCTCGTCCGCACCGTGCTCAAGGAGCTTCCCCACTCCGTCAGCCGCGAGGTGCAGGACAGGATCTACAAGACCGCCCGGAAGATGGGCTACGACTTCCGGAAGCTCAAGATCGGCAAGCGGATGCAGTACCGGAAGGAGATGCTCGACGAGGTCCTCGACAAGATCGCCGAACATCCCGGCTGGGGCCGCGACGAGATCCTCAAGGAGCTGAAGGAGTCGCGGGCGCTCCTCGACCGCGTCCACAAGCGCGTGTTCCGGGAGGAGTTCGGCGAGGAACCCCGGTAGGGAATCCCCTCCCGCCCTTCGCTATTCTCCTTCGCGATTCGTCTTCACGCGCTCGCAGGGGAGCGGCTCGCCCGGGGCCACCTCGAACTGCAGCGTCGCGTGGTTGATCTCCCAGCGCTCGTCGAGCAATCTCTTCAGCCGGCCGCAGATCTCCTCCGTCTGCGAGACCGGGAGATCCTCCCGGAGCCGCACGTGGGCGGTCAGCGCGTACATGCGCGAGGTGATCGTCCAGACGTGGAGGTCGTGGACCTCGAGGACGCCGTCGACCGACTTCATGCCCGCCTGGATGTCCTCGAGCTTCATGTGGGCGGGGACGGATTCGAGCAGGATCCGCCCCGAGTCGCGCACGAGCGAGACGCACCAGACGAAGATCAGGATGCTGATGCCCGCCGCGATCAGCGGGTCGGCCTGGGCCCACTTCGTAAACTGGACGATCAGGCCCGCCGCGAGGACGCCGAGGGAGGAGACGCAGTCGGCCAGCATGTGGAGGAAGGCGCCGCGGATGTTGAGGTCGTGCTTCGAGTGGTGGTGGAGGAGCGCGGCGGAGAGGAGGTTCACGGCGAGCCCCAGGCCGCCCAGGATCAGCATCAGGCCGCTGTGGATCTCGACCGGGTGGAACCAGCGCTCGACCGCCTCGTAGAGCACGAGGCCCGAGACGGGGATCAGGGAGATGCCGCTGACGAGGCTGGCGAGCACCTCGAGCCGCCAGTAGCGGTAGGTCTTGTCCGGGGGGGCGGGCCGGGTGGCGATCAGGATCGCGAGCCAGGACAGCGCGATCGTCACGAAGTGGGTCAGGAAGTGGAGCGCGTCGTTCAGCACCGCGAGCGAGTGGGTGAACACGAAGCCCACGGCCTCGCCGGCCATCACGGCCAGGGTGAGGACGAGGACCCAGAACAGGCGGCCGCGCTCCTCGGTGCGGACGGCGCCCAGGGCGACCGCCGATTCCGAGAGCTTGGGGTGGTGGTGCTGTTCGGACATCCCCCGCATTCTACCACGATTCGGCGCGCTTGTCGGGGCGCGCCGCTCCTGCTAAGCTGGCCTTCCGAATATCGGGCCGGGGAAGTCCGAATGGAGGGAACAGTGCAGGGCCCTCCGCCGTCTCTTCTCGTGCGATTGACCGCAGAAGGGGACGGATTATGAGCGACGTCGGAACCTGGGTGCCGGCTCTGTCGTGTAATCCGATGGCAGGAAGAGACGATCTGACCTCGCTGCCCGACAACGAGCTCATGACGCGGCTCAAGAGCGCCGCGTCGGGGGAGCTCATGCTGGGCTTCGAGGTCCTGGTGGGGAGGTACAAGAACTCCATCGTCTCGTTCCTGTTCCGCTTCGTGGGGGATTTCAGGACGGCGGAGGACCTGGCGCAGGAGACCTTCCTGCGGGTGTTCAAGAAGATCCAGGAGTACAACAACTCGGCCAAGTTCTCCACGTGGCTGTACACGATCGCGTCGAACCTGGCGAAGGACGAGTTCAAGCGCCGCTCGCGGCACCCGGCGAAGTCGCTGGACTGGAGGGGCGGGCAGGACACGACCCGGAGCGTGCCGCAGGTGAAGGCGGACACGACCGCGTCGGTCCCGGACGTGCGGCTGGAGCACGACGAGGTGCGGGTCAACGTGAACCGCGCCCTGGACCTGCTGGAGGCGCACGACCGGGAGATCCTGGTGCTGAAGGACGTGCAGGGGCTGTCCTACGACGAGATCGCGCAGATCCTGGACCTGCCGATGGGCACGGTGAAGTCCCGGATCTCGCGGGCCCGGGTGGCGTTCAAGGATGTCTGGAAGAAAATGGGGGCCTGAGATGAAGAACGCGGCCGGCTGGTTCTGCTTCGTCCTGCTGCTCGGCGCCGTCGCCGGCTTCTCCGCGGGGCGGGGCGGCTGGGACGCCCACGCGCAGGGCACCCTCGACAACAAGTCCACGCGCTACCTGGCGGGGACGCTGACCTACGGGCAGTCCGCCGACGCCTTCATGATCTTCGACACCCAGACCAACAAGCTCCTGGCCTATACGGTGGGCGGGAACCGCAAGCTGGAGCTGATGGCCGCGCGCGAGATCACCTGGAGAAGGCCAAGGAGGCGCACGAGAAGGAAAAGAAAACGCCGGAGAATCCGGACAAGAAATGAACTGCCAGGAAACGACCGAATTCTTCTCGGACTACTTCGACGGCGGGCTGCAGTCGGGCGAGCGGCAGCTGCTCGAGGAGCATCTCCGCTCCTGCGCCACCTGCACCGTCGAGTACCGCCACTTCACCCAGTCGCTCCAGGCCCTCCACGAGACCCGCCCGCTGGAGACGACGAACCTCTTCATGACGAATCTGAGGGCGGCGGCCACCCAGCAGATCGACCGGAAGCAGAACTACCCCCGCACCAAGAGCGAAGCCGTCACCATGGTGACGCCCAAGGCCGACTCGAAGCCCGTTGCGAAGGCCGACCGCACGGAGTCGAGGACGGTGCTGATGGCGAAGGCCTCGCCGATCCCCCCCTGGGTTCCCTGGGCGCTCGCCGCGACGACCCTCGTGGCCTT
>JACQFK010000104.1 GCA_016200125.1 Planctomycetota bacterium | reverse complement strand
GCTTCCCGCACACGCCGAACTGGCAGGGCCCGCCGATGCTCACGTCGGTCGAATCGATCGGCTTCGGGCACCTGGCCGTTGCGCTGGTAGTAGGTCGCCAGGTCCGAGAGGGCCTGGCTGTCGTAGGGGTTCAGGCGGATCACGGCCTGGAAGTCCTTGAAGGCGTCCTCGGGACGGCCGCTCTGCCACAGGGCCGCCCCCCGCATCCGGAGGGCCTCGACGTAGTTGACGCGCAGGCGGAGGGCCTCCGTGTAGTCGTCGATGGCGTCCTTCAGCAGCGCCCCCCGCGCGACGGGAGTCGACTTGTCCGACATATAGACCCGCGTGTCGCCGCGGAGCCTCAGGAATTCCTCGGGCATCGTCGCCGCGGGCAGCGCCGACGCGACCCGCTCGATCACCCGGTCGAACTTGAACTCGGTGAAGGCGATCGAGCCTTCGAGGTAGGGGAGATCCGCCGCCGGCGCGCCGAGCTCGCGCGCCTTGAGGAAGTCCCGGGTGGCCTGGAGGCGCACCTGGACGAGGTCGTCCGGGATGCTGTCCTCCTTCCACGAGGCGGCGATCATCTCCGTCATGAAGCGTTCGAGGAGCAGGCGCCCCCGGGCGAGATAGGCCGCGGGCGAGCTGGGGAGCCGCTGGATCGCCCGGCTGAAGTCGGCCTCGGCTTCCGCGCCGCGGTTGAGGCGCTGGAGGGCCTGGCCGCGGGCCAGCAGGGCGGGGCCCGAGGCGGGGTCCGCCTCGAGGGCGTCGTTGAAGAAGCGGATCGCCTTGTCGAGCGAGACGCGCGTGAGGCCGAGGTCGGCGTTCGCGCGGTAGAGATCCAGGCGCGCCTCCTCCAGGAGATGGAGGCTGCGGTCGAGGCTGTCGCGGTCGACGGGCTTCGCGCGCGCCGGCGGGGGCGGCGGCGGGGGGAGCGTGGCGGGCGGCGGCGCGGCGGGGGGCCAGAAGAGGGCGGCCAGCCCCGCGGCGAAGGCGATCCCGGCGCTGACGGCGAAGAGGAGCCTGCCGGCGGGGACGGGGACCCGCGCGATCACGCGCTCGCCGTTCATGAAGCGCTCCAGGTCCCGCGCGAGCGCCTCGGCGGAGGAGTAGCGCCGCGTCTTGTCCTTCTGGAGGCAGGTCAGGATCACCGCCTCGAGCGGCCGCGGGACCGAGGGCGCGAGCTTGCGCGGGGGCACCGGGTTCTGCTCGACGACCGCCGTCAGCGTCTCGAGCGGCGTCCGGCCGCCGAAGGGGGCCTTGCCGGTGAGGAGCTCGTAGAGCATCGCGCCCAGCGAGAAGAGGTCGCTTCGGTGGTCCACCTCGCGGACGCGGCCCTGCGCCTGCTCGGGCGACATGTAGGCGGGCGTGCCCACCACGGTGCCGCTGACGGTGACCTGCGACGAGGAGCGGACCGGCTTGGCCAGGCCGAAATCCATCACGCGCGGCCGGCCCTCGGCGTCGACCATGATGTTGTGCGGCTTCAGGTCGCGGTGGATGATCCCGCGGCGGTGGGCGGCCTCGACGGCGCGGGCGATGACGATCATGATCTCCGCGGCCTTGCGCGAGGGGAGCTTGCGCCCGTGGAGCGTGCGGCCGTCGATGAGCTCCAGGGCGATGAAAGGGGTCTCGCCGGAGTCGCCGATCTCGTAGACGGTGATGATGTTCGGGTGGCGCAGCGCGGCGGCGGACTGAGCCTCTCGGCGGAAGCGGGCGAGGTCCTCGTCGTCCCAGGGGCCGGAGAGGACCTTGAGCGCGACGAAGCGCCGCAGGTCGCCGTCCCAGGCCTTGTAGACGATGCCCATGCCGCCGCGGCCCAGCTCGCCGACGATGACGTAGCGGCCGAGGAGCTTCTGCGGGTCGCGGGCGGCGGCGCGCACTTCGTCGGGAGCCTCGGGCTCGGCCAGGGCGAGCTCGGCGCGGATCTCGCGGACCTGGTCCGGCTCGAGGAAGCCCTTGGCGACGAGAACCTCCGTGAGCCGCAGGGTGGGGGCGGTCGAGTGGGATTCCTTGAGGCAGTCATTCACCTGCCGGGACGTGAGCAGTCCCCGGTTCAGCGCCTTCTGCCAGACCCGCGATTCAAAGTTCTGGTCCACGGTTCTAAGTTGCACTACCTGGGATATGGGAGGGGCCCGCCGAATCTTACATCGAAAATGCGCTGATTACTGGTCGCCGAAGTAGAGGGATTCGTCGACCGACTGGCTCGTGGCGCGGGCGGGGATCCGCAGGGGCGAGCCGCACTTGTAGCACTGGATGGAGGCGCCGGGCCGGAACATGACGACGTTGTACTGCGTGTCGCACTGGGGACAGTAGACGATGAGGCCCTTCTGCGTGTCGGTGATCTTCTTCACCTGCTCGACGCTGAGGTAGCCCTTGATCACCATGATGTCGCCGAGCCGCATGAAGCGCTCCTTGGGGAGCTGCTCCTGGAGGGCCAGGCACTCCTGCAGCTGCTCCTCGGTGCAGCAGCCCAGGCGGATCGCGACCTTGCCGAAGAGGTTGTCCTCGCGCACGGCCTTCTGGCGGTTGGAGGCGTCGGTGAGCATCTGCTTCTGGGCCTCGAGGATGCGCTCGAGGTCCTTCTGGGTGACGTAGTTCAGCTCCATGAG
>JACQFK010000103.1 GCA_016200125.1 Planctomycetota bacterium | reverse complement strand
GGCCCCGCGGGATTCAGGTGGCGCACCTTGGCCGGGAGGCTGCGCTCCTCTTTCGGGGTGCGGTCGATGTCGAGGTCGTGCGGACGGGCGTAGGCGCGGGCCGGTTTGGCGTCCTCGTGCGGATGCTCGGGATGGGCGACCTCCATGCCGGGGAAGACGGCCTTCCCGTTCTCGACGCGGCCGTGGAAGATGTTCACGTCGCCGAGGAAGCTCATCACGAAGGGCGTCTTCGGATGCTCGAAGATCTCCTCGGGCGTCCCCTCCTGCTCGACCTTCCCGTGGTTCATCACAACGATGCGGTCGGCGACCTCGAGGGCCTCCTCCTGGTCGTGGGTGACGAAGACGCTCGTGACGGAGATCTCGTCGTGCAGGCGGCGGAGCCACTGGCGCAGCTCGAGGCGGACTTTGGCGTCGAGCGAGCCGAAGGGCTCGTCGAGCAGGAGGACTTTCGGCTTGGCGGCGAGGGCGCGCGCGAGGGCCACGCGCTGGCGCTGGCCGCCCGACAGCTGCGAGGGGTAGCGCTGCTCGAAGCCCTCGAGGCGGACGAGCTTGAGGAGGTCGGAGACCAGCTGCGCGATCTCCGCCTTGTCGGCGTTGCGGACCTTGAGGGGGAAGGCGACGTTGTCCCAGACCGTCATGTGCTTGAAGAGCGCGTAGTGCTGGAAGACGAAGCCGACGTTGCGGGCGCGGGCGGGCATCGTGGTCACGTCGGCGCCGCTCATCCAGACCGTGCCGGCGTCCTGGACCTCGAGCCCGGAGATGATGCGCAGCAGCGTCGTCTTGCCCGATCCCGAGGGCCCCAGCAGGGCGACCAGCTCGCCCGACGGGACGGTGATGGAGACGTCGTTCACGGCGGTGTAGGCGCCGAATTTCTTCGTGACGTTCCGGACCTCGATGCTCATGCTTCTCCGAATCTACCGGCTGCGGCGCTAAAACTCCAACTGGAAACGCAGGATGCCTCCGAAGAAGTGGCGGTCGGTCCTGCCCGTCGAGAACAGGATCGGATCGTCGTACACTTCCCAGAAGAAGTTCGGGGAGACCCGGAGGTGCCGGGTCAGGTGCCAGTTGATCCCCAGCGTGTGCTCCGTGGCGGCATTGCTGTTGCCGGCGGCGGCCGCGGCGCCCGTCGTGAACACCTCGCCGCCGATCCGGAGGCGGTCGATGCGATAGGCCACCTCGACCGCTCCCCATGTCTCGTCGGCGGGGAGGAGGCGGCCGTCGAGCGGCTTCTTCTCCCCCGTGATCCTCCAGGCCGCCGAGGCGTTCCACGCGGTGATCGCGAGGCGCCGGTTGTCGAAGGCGCCGTTGTCGATTCCGTCGACGCGGCGCCAGAGCTCGGCGCGGAGGCCAAGCGGCCCGGCCGTCCACGCGAGCTCCCCGCCCAGGCGCTTGCGGTCGCCGTCGAGCGTGCCCGCGGTCGCGTCCAGGTGGAGGATCGCCAGGCCGGGAGAAGGGGAGTCCAGGGCCGAGATGGACGACTTCTGCGTGGTCCCCGTCGTGGCGGCGATGCCGAAGCGGAGCGACTTGAGCGGGAAGGCGTCGTCGGCGGCGAAGAAGGGCAGGACGCGGACCCGGGCCGCGAGCTCCTTGCCCCGGTTCGCGTCGAGGACCCCGCGGCCCTGGCCGTTGAAAAAGCCGGCTTCGTAGCCCAGGATGCCGTCGAAGAGCCGGCCGTAGAGCATCGCGCCGAGGTCGCGCTGGGGGGTGAAGCGGTCGCCCAGCGAGCGCTCGTCGAATTCGACGAAGCGGTCGGGGGTCGTCTGCTCCTGGCCGAAGGGCTCCTTGAACTGGCCGAGCCGGAGCGAGAGCTCGGGGAAGCGGCGCCAGCCGACGTAGGCGTCCGCGAGGCCGGCCGCGCTGCCGCTGGGGAAGTCGAGCTGGACGCGGAAGTCGAAGTCCTTGTAGACCGTCCCCGCCAGCTCGGGCCGGACCTGGCGGAGGAACCAGGAATCGGGAGAGGTCCGGACGTTGTCCTCGGGGCGATGGGCGACGGCGCGGTAGTGAAGGCCCGCGTAGCCGCCCAGCGTGGCGTCGAGATTGCCGTCCGCCGAGCGGAAGTGGACGCCGTCCCTGAGCGTCGCCGTGATCGGGGACTCCGTCGGCGGCTCCTGGACGGCCATGCAGGCCGCGATGAGCCAGGCCATCATGCGGCCTCCGCCTTGGGGGCCGGAGCCGGCTTCAGCCCGGTTTTCGTTTCGAGCCGCGCCTTGAGGACGAGGGTGACGAGCGCCAGCAGCGTCAGCACGGAGGCGACGGCGAAGGCGCCCGGCAGGTTGTACTCCTGGTAGAGTTTTTCCACGCGCAGGGGCATCGTGTCGGTCTTTCCGGCGATGTGTCCGGAGACCACGTAGACCGCGCCGAATTCCCCCATGGCCCGCGCGTTGCAGAGGATCACGCCGTAGAGCAGGCCCCATTTGATGTTCGGGAGCGTGACCCTCCAGAACATCTGCCAACCGCTCGCGCCCAGGCTCACGGCCGCGAGGTCCTCCTCCGGGCCGAGCGCCTCCATCACGGGGATCAGCTCGCGGGCGACGAAGGGGAAGGTCACGAAGGCCGTGGCCAGGATCAGGCCGGGGGTCGCGAAGATGATCTTCAGGCTGTGATGGCGGGGCCAGAGCCCGAGCGCCTCCTGGATGCCGAAGAGGAGGGCGAAGGCCAGGGCCGCGGCCGCGAGCGAGGTCAGACGGGATTTCCGCCGGCTCGACGCGACGAACCAGGCCGCGACCGCTCCGAGGAAGGACAGCAGCCAGGGGACGATGCGCAGGCCGTCGTCCCGGAGCCAGGGGCCGAGGTAGCCCTGCAGGCCGAAGATCAGGACGAAGATCAGGCCCGCCACCACCGGCGACACCGAGAAGGGCAGGTCGATCAGCGTGATGAGCAGCGAGCGGCCCGGGAACTTGAAGCGGCCGATGAGCCAGGCGGCCGCCACGCCGAAGACGACGTTCGCCGCGACGGCGGCCGGGACGACGGTCAGCGTGAGCAGGATCGAATGCCAGGTGTCCTTGTCCCCGAACAGGTTCTTCGCGTAGACGGCGAGCCCCTCCTTCAGCGCCTGGGCGAAGACGAAGACGAGGGGGATGATCACGAGGAGCGTGATGACCGCGAGGGCGGCGGCGATGAGCGTCCACTTCACCCAGGCGGGATCCTCGGGCATCCGCCGCGGCGGTTGAGGGACCGCGGCCGGCGGTTTCTCCAGGACGGCTTCAGGCGTCATGGCGCCGGCTCCAGCGTTCGAGGCGGTTGATCACGATGAGCAGGGCGAAGGAGATCACCAGGAGGACGACCGCGATCGCGGTCGCTTCTCCATAGGCGAATTCCTCGAGTCTTGCCACGATCAGCACGGGGGCGATCTCGGTCTTGTAGGGAAAGTTTCCGGAGACGAACACGACGGACCCGTACTCGCCGAGGCAGCGGGCGAAGCCGAGGGCGAAGCCGGTCACCATCGAGGGGTAGAGGGCGGGCAGGATGACGCGGGTGAAGGTCTGCCAGCGCGTCGCGCCCAGGCTGCCCGCGGCCTCCTCGGCGTCGGCGTCGATCTCCTCCAGCACGGGCTGCACCGTCCTCACGGCGAAGGGCAGGCCGATGAAAACCAGCACCAGCACGATGGCGAAGCGGGAGTAGGCGGCCTCGATGCCCAGGGGAACCAGGAAGCCGCCCAGCCAGCCGGTCTTCACGTAAAGCGCGGAGTAGACCAGTCCCGCCACCGCCGTGGGGAGCGCCAGCGGGATGTCGATGAGCGAATCGAAGATCCGCTTCATCGGGAAGCGGTAGCGCACCAGGACCCAGGCGATCAGCAGGCCCAGGAAGACGTTGACCAGCGCGGCG
Source organism: Planctomycetota bacterium (assembly GCA_016200125.1). Next base: position 14,537 of record JACQFK010000103.1, on the reverse strand, counting down.
GCGAAGGACGCGCCGAAGGTCAGGGCGTAGGCGCTGCGGGCCCGCTCGCTCCACACCGCGCCGACGAACTGCCCCCAGGTCAGCGAGCCCGCCTTGATGAAGCAGGCGGCGATCGGGATCAGCACCAGCAGGCTGAGGTAGAGCATCGTGGTCCCCAGCGTGAGCGAGAAGCCCGGCAGGACTTTCCGGTTCAGGCTGGCCATCATTTGCCCTTCGGCTTGTAGATGAGGTCGAAGACGCCGCCTTCCCGGACGAACCTCTTCTGCGCATCCTCCCAGCCGGCGCTGATCTCGGTGATGCCGAAGAGCTTGAGCTCGGGGAAGGACTGGCCGTGCCTCGCCAGGACCGCGGGATTCGTGGGGCGGTAGTAGTGCCGCGCGATGATCTCCTGCGCCTCGTCACCGTAGAGGAACTGGAGATAGGCCTCGGCCGCGGCCCGGGTTCCCTTGCGGTCGACGTTCTTGTCCACGACGGCGACATGGGGCTCCGCGCGGATGCTGATGGGCGGGTAGACCAGCTCCAGCTCGCCCTTCGACTCGCGGACTTCGAGGTGCGCTTCGTTCTCCCAGGCCAGGTGGACGTCGCCGATCCGCTTCTGGAGGAAGGTCGTCGTCGAGCCCCGGGCGCCCGAGTCCAGCACCGGCACCTGCTTGTAGAGCTTCGTGACGAAGTCCGCCGCCTGCTCGCGCGTGCCGCCCCGCAGGACGACGGAGCCCCAGGCCGCGTAGAAGCTCAGCTGGCCGTTGCCGGAGGTCTTGGGATTCGGCGTGACGACCTCGATGCCCGGCTTGACGAGATCCGTCCAGTCCTTGATGCCCTTGGGGTTGCCCTTGCGGACGACGAAGATGATGGTCGACAGGTAGGGCAGGGAGTTGTTCGGCAGCCGGCGGTCCCAACCTTCGGCGATCAGCCCCGCCCGGCGGATGGCGTCGGTGTCGGACCAGAGGGCGAGGGTCACGATGTCGGCTTCAAGCCCGTCGATGACCGCGCGGGCCTGGGTGCTCGACCCGCCGTGCGACTGGTTGAGGGTCAGCTGCGCGCCGCTCTGCTTCTCGTATCCGGGCGCGAAGGCGCCGTTGAGATCGCGCCACAGCTCGCGCGTGGGGTCGTAGGACACGTTCAGGAGTTCGACGGCGGCCTTCCGGTCGGCTCCCTCGCTGCGGTCGCAGCCCGGAAGCAGCAGGAGTGCGAGGAACCCGGGGACGCTCCGCTTCAACATTTGAATCCTCATCCGGACGATCCTGGGTCTGAATCAGGTCGCGCTGCGGGGGAGCTTCCGGCGGGGTCGGGTTCAGCGTGCGGTGGGGGGCGGGATCGCGTTACGCCCCGGCGGCAGCATGATGACCCTGGCCATCGGCTCCCGGCGTACAGCGACAACAACAGCAGGAGCCGGGCATTCGGCGGGTCGTCATCTGGGGCGTCATCGTGGAAGTTTATAAGCTTCCGGGGGGGTGGTCGTCAATAGCAAAATGCATACACGCATGTAAATATGGTTCCGGCATCCTGCGGCCGCCCTACGCAAATTCATAGGGAGGGGTACGGCATTCCGCAAGGCGCCCGGGCGTATGATCCAACGAACCATGATGCGACGATCCTTTCTCCTGGCCGTCGCCTTCCTCCTCGGCTGCGGCGCGCCGCCGAAGGGCGGCGGGGGGCTCCGCGCTGCGGGAGCCCCTTCTCCAACATCCTGATCAACTGCACCCACACCCATCACGCGCCGTCGTCCTGCACGGTCCACGGCTACGGACGCGAAGAGGGCTTCTGCCGGGGCGTGGTCGCGAGCATCGTGAAGGCGGTGAAGGAGGCCCAGGCGCGGCGCGTCGACGCGGAGTTCCTCTTCGCGCGCGGCGAGGAGTCCTCGGTGGGGCAGAACTCGCGGCTGCTGCTCAAGGACAACGGGATCTTCTGGATCGGCCCCCGCGACGACGTCGTCCGGCCCACCGGCCCCTTTGACCCCGAGCTCCCCGTCCTCTCGTTCCGCGGGAAGGACGGGAAGCCCGTCGCGACGATCTTCAACCATTCAACCCACACGATCGGCACGCGGCAGGGCGGCGTCCGCTCGCCCTCCTTCTACGGCCACGCCGCGCAGGAGCTCGAAGGCGAGCTGGGCGGCGTCGTGCAGTTCCTCGAGGGCGCGTCGGGGTCGACCCACAACCTCGGGCTCCCCTGCGCCGAGTCGGTGATCCGGATCAAGGCGGCCGTGCAGGACGCCTTCGGCAAGGCCTCGCCGCGGCCCGTCGGCTCGATCGCCGCGATCAAGCGCGAGTTCACGTACAAAGTCCGCCGCTTCGACGAGGCGAAGGAAGAGGAGGCGGTGACCGCGTACTGCAGGAAGCGGGTGCCCGCGGGGGCGGACGGCATCATCAAGGTCTTCCGCGACCAGCGCGACGTGCTCCGGTCCCGGCAGGGCGAGACGCGGAAGACCTGGCTGCAGGCGATCCGCATCGGCGACGTGGCCCTGGTCGGCGTCCCCGCGGAGTACTTCACGGCGCTCGGCCTCGACATCAAGCGCCGTTCGCCCTTCCGCTACACGTTCGTCGCGGAGCTCGCGAACGACTGGATCGGCTACCTGCCCGACCGCAAGGGCCACGAGCTGGGCGGCTACCAGACCTGGACGGGCCTGCACAGTATTGCCGAGCCGGGAACGGGGGAAGCCGTGGCCGACGAGGCCGTCCGGATGCTCGAAGAATTGGCCCCCTGAAGAATCACGCATCACGGGCCGCATGAAACGAAACAAACGGTTTACTTCGTTTCACGGGAAGAAGGACGCCTTCCGATCCGTGATTCGTGAGGCGTGATTCGTGATGCGGAACCAAGGAGCGTAGCGTAATCATGCGGCTTCTCGCGATCGCGCTCCTGCTCTTCGGCGGACTCCAGGGGCGGCGCGGGCCGATCCCTCCGGACGAGGCGCTGAAGACCTTCCGGGTCCCCCCGGGCTTCCGTGTCGAGCTGGTCGCCGCGGAGCCGCAGGTCGTGAGCCCCGTCGCGATGGCCTTCGACGAGCAGGGCCGCCTTTACGTCGCCGAGATGCGCGACTACCCGAACGGCACGCCGTCGGGCACGATCCGGCTGCTCGAAGACACGGACGGCGACGGCCGCATGGACAAGTCGACCCTGTTCGCCGAGAACGTCGCCTTTCCCTCGGGCCTCCTGTGCTGGGACGGCGGCCTGTTTGTGACCTGCGCCTACGAGGTCCTCTATCTCCGGGATACGGACGGCGACGGAAAGGCGGACGATCGGAAGCGGATCTTCGGGGGCTTCGGCCGCCAGAATGCCCAGCACGTCGTCAACGGGCTGCAGTTCGGCATCGACAACTGGATCTACGGCTCGAACGGGCTCAGCGGCGGCACGATCAACGGCCTGTCGCTCAACCGCAGCGACTTCCGGTTCAGGCCCGACACGCGCGAAATCGAGCCCGTCTCGGGCAATTCGCAGTTCGGGAACACCTTCGACGACTGGGGCCGGCGCTTCATCGTCCGCCACGACAGCCACCTGATCCATCCGGTGCTTCCCCGTCGCGCGGCCGTCCGCCAGCCCCACCTGGCGATCCCCGCCGTCGAGGAGGCGATCTCGGACCACGGCAACATCCCGAAGCTCCACCCCGTCAGCCCGCGCGATTCGGTCTTCACGACGGACACGGACTCGTCCTGCGCGGTGACGATCTACCGGGGCGGCGCCTTTCCGGACGAGTATTCCGGGAACGCCTTCGTCTGCGAGCCCGTGATGAACCTTGTCCACCGCGACGTGCTCGTGCCCAAGGGGGCGAGCTTCACGGCGAAGCGGGCCGAGGCCGACCGGGAGTTCTTCGCCTCCACCGACGCGTGGTCGCGGCCGGTGAATCTCAGCGTCGGCCCCGACGGCGCGCTCTACGTCTGCGACATGTACCGCGCGGTGATCGAGCATCCCGACTACATCCCGAAGACCATCCAGCCGAAGCTCGACATGGAAGCCGGGAAGGGCTGCGGCCGCATCTACCGCATCGTCTCCGAGTCCGCCCCGCCGCAGAAGCGGCCGCGAATCGGCGACGAGAAAGCAGGGGCGCTGGTCGCGCATCTCCAGAGTCCGAACGCGTGGGAGCGGACGACGGCGCAGCGGCTGATCCTCGAGCGGCAGACCCCGGGCGCGGCCGGGCCGCTCCACGGGCTCGCGCGCGACAAGAAGTCGCCGGTCACGCGCCTCCATGCGCTGTGGACGCTCGAAGGCCTGGGGGAGCTCACGCTGGACGACGTCGCGCGCGCCCTCGAGGATCCCGATCCCGGGATCCGCGAGCACGCGATCCGGCTCGCGGAGCCGAAGTTCGAGAACGCTCGGCTGCTGCGGAGGCGGGTGCTCGACCTGGCCGACGATCCCGACCCGCGGGTCCGCTTCCAGGTCGCGCTTACCCTCGGAGAAATCCGGAACGAGGAGATCCTCCCGGTGCTGCTGCAGATGACCCTCAAGGACGCGGCCGATCCCTGGATCCGGACGGCGCTGCTGACCTCGGGCGCCGGCACGCCGGTCGAGTGGCTGGCCGCGCTCAAGAAGCACGCCCCGGAGTTCCTGGAGAAGCCGGCGTCGGGGGCCCTGGAGCTGATGAAGGCGCTGGCGCAGGTCGTGGCCGCCGAGCGCAAGGAGGGGCGGGCGGCGGCCTGGCTCCGGGAGGCGGGCGGCGGGGAGCGTCCCCGCGCCTGGCAGCGGGAGGCGCTCTCCGCGCTGATCGGCCGTCCCGAGGGGGTGAAGGTCGTGGTCGAGAAGCTGGAGAACGGCCAGATCCGGCCGGTCGAGCTCGACGCCTTCCATCGCAGCGAGCTCCTGCGGCATCCCGACGCCGCGGTGCGGAACCGGGCGAAGCCGCTGGTGGCCTCGAAGGGCTCCGAGGAGCGCGAGGAGCTGATCCGCGAGATCACCGCGAAGATGGCGGGCCTGAAGGGCGACCGGGCGCGGGGCGAGAAGGTGTACCAGACGAACTGCGCGACCTGCCACCGCCTCGCGGGGCAGGGGAAGAAGGTCGGGCCGGACCTGGAGGGCGTGATCGGCCGCGACCGCGCGGCGCTGATGGTCGACATGCTCGATCCCAACCGCGCGATGGACCCCTCCTACCAGGTCTACGTGGTGCGGACGACGTCGAACGAGATCGTGAACGGCGTGCTCGCGTCGGAGACGCCCGCGGGGGTGACGCTGCGCCGCGCGGGGGGCGAAGAGAGCACGATCCTGCGGCGCGACATCGCCGAGCTCAAGGCCTGGCCGGCGTCGCTCATGCCCGAGGGGATCGAGAACAACGTGAAGGCGCAGGACTTCGCCGACCTCCTGGAGTTCCTGAGCCGCCCGCCGGGGAAGTGAGCGCCGGCTACTTCGGCGGAAGTTCGAGCTCCCGCAGCACCGTGTCGTTGGGAATGAGGCGGGAGTTCGACGATATCAGGACGTAGCGGACCGCGAAGCCGGTCTGGTCGGTCGAAATCCGCAGGATCTTTCGTCCCGCGTTGAAGTAGTACTTGGGAAGAGGAATCTGGACCCATCCCCAGTTCAGGCCCGCCTCGACCCGAGGCGTCCCCATGACCCGGACGGGGAGCTGGCTCGCATTCTCCGTTCCCGGTTCGATGGGCGCCGAATTCGCGGTTCCCTCCGTGGTCTGATAGAACCCCAGGAGGTCGCTGCCGGTCGTCCCCAGGTAGGCCCACGCGGTGTAGGTCGTCTCCGCCCGGACTGAGAACTCCGCCTGAACCCAGTTGTCGAGCGTCCTCCGTCGGAGGACCTTCTCGGTGCTGAGCCAGTAGGGGGCTCCGGGACGAAGCTCGCGGAGTTGAAAGGTGGTCGAAGGGCCCGCGGCTTTCAGTTTTCCGGCGCTGAGGATTTCCTCCGTGTTGCCGAGCAGCGAAGGGAGAGGGGGCGTCCGGGACATGAGCAGAATGACGAGCGTGGCCGTGACGAACCCGAGGAGCGCGAGCGCGACCATGAGCGCGACCATCAATCGGTTGGGAGAGGCGGCCGCGCCGGAAGGGCGCTCCTCCCGAGCCGGCGGGGGCGCGGGCTGGACGGGCGGCAGGGGCTGGGGAAGGACTTCTACGACCGGTGCCCGGATCTCGGTCGGCACCGGCTGGGCGGAGGCCGGCGTACGGAACGCGTCAATCGCCTCCGCGACCGAGGGGAGATGCTGCAGGATGAGCGTGATGCCGAGGCGTTCCAGCACGACGAGGGCCTGGGGCTTGGCGGCCGCCAGCTTGAGGTCGCCATTGCGCTCCCGGAGGATGTCGGCGACCGCGATGAACACCGACACGCCCCGGCTGTTCAGGTACTGCAGCCGGCTCAGATCGACGACGATCGATCCGACGCCCTGATCCGCGATGCCGGTCAGCACCTTGGTCAATTGCATCTCGAAGGCGTCGTCCAGGCGGCCCGAGAGCTCCACGATCGCGCACTGGTCCCGGAGCCGGATGTTGATGTCGACGAGTTCCCGGGCCGGAATGCCGGCGATCTCGAGGAGATCCCGGGCCGGCGCCGGCGCCTTGGCGGGCTTGCGATCCGGCGCCGCCTCCCGGGCGCGCGCCTCTGCATAGGGCGAGGCCAGGATCTTCCGGATCTCGTCGACGACGGCGCCGGGATAAGCCGGACGGCGGGCCGGCTCGGAGGCCATCATCCGGAGGATCAGGTCGTCCACCGCCCGGGACACTTTCGGATTGGATTCGGAGGGCGGAGGCGGCGTCTCGTTGCTGTACTTGAGGAGATAGTCGCCGGGGCCCACGGCGTCGAAGGGCATGCGCCCGGCGACGAGCTGGTAGAAGGTGACGCCGAGGGAGAAGATGTCCGTGCGGCAGTCCAGTTCGCGGACGCCGCGGGCCTGCTCGGGGGAGGCGTATTGGGGGGTGCAATAGACGAAGCCGGTCGAGGTCAGCTTGGGATCGCGCTGGACGCTCTTGCAGAGCCCGAGGTCGCAGATCTTCGCGACGCCCTCGGCCGTCGTCATGATGTTCTGGGGCTTGATGTCGCGGTGGATGATGCCGTGCTTCCACGCGTAATCAAGCCCTTCCGCAACCTGTTTGATGATTTCCAGGGCCACCCGCTCGTCCAGGCGTCCCCGTTCCTTCAGGGTCTTGTCCAGCGGCTTGCCCTCCACCAGCTCCATGACGATGTAGTGGAGCTTCGCCGCCTCGCCGCAATCGACCGCGCTGACGATGTTGAGATGACGCAGCTTGCCCGCGGTCCGGGCCTCGATCATGAAGCGCTGGACGAACTCGGGATCATGGGAGAGGTCGGGACCCAGGATCTTGATGGCGACGAGTCGGTCGAGGCTGGTCTGCCGCGCCTTGAAGACCGCGCCCATGCCTCCTTTGCCCAGTTGCTCGAGAAGCTCGTAGCCGGGGATGAACGCGGGGTTCAGGCCCGAAACAACGCCTTCCGAAGGGGTCGCCGAGGATCGCCCGCTGAGGCCGAGGTCGCTGGGAAAACCGGCGGCGCTCCCTTCGCCCAGGGAATTCCAGCCGGGGGATGGCGGCGTCACCGGACTCCTTTCGGGACCGGACACCCCGGTCCCGGAGAGAAGTATAACCCTCAAAAGTTCCATCCGAAAAAAACCGGGCGCCGGAGAAGCTCCCCTCCGAGCGTCCTGAGTAGAGATGGGCCGTGCCGCGCTCCTTCTCCTTCTTGCCCTCCCCGGATGTACGACCTCCGTCGTATTCGAGGCCGGTCCCCCGCTCTCCACGTCGGGAGTGACGCTGTACCTCATCGATGCCTCGGAAGACTGGATGGACGATGTCTCCATCGACCTGGTCAATCGCGATCCCAACAAGGCCAATGCCTGGTATCTGGGTTCGCAGGCGCTGGAGCTGACGCTCTACGCGGCGGCCCGAGGCAAGCACGCGCGGATCGTCGAGTCCGAGCACTTCGAGATGGGAAACGGCGTCCTTTCGCAGATCGAGGCCTCCGGCTTCGAGCTGTCCGTGATGCCGCTGCTGTCGGCGGACGAGAAGTACGTCACCGCGGTCTACAGCCTCCGGCAGAAGGGAGAGGGTCCCGAGGCGGAAAGCCGCTGGCTGGAGTCGGGACAGCGGACCGTGCCGGTCGGCGGCTCGCTGGGCTTCGGGTTCCCCGGCGCGCCGTCCCGCAAGAAGGTCCTTCTGCTCCATTTCGCCTCCGTCGGCCCGGAGAAGCCGTAGTCCGTGGAATATTTTCCGCCCACCGGCTCCAACAGACAACAGGGAGGTGGCGGATGGGTCGCTGGGCCAGGATCCTCGGGGCGAGCCTCGCGTTGTGCGGTACGGTCTGGGCGCAGGAGCGGGCGCAGGACCGGACGCTGACCTTCGTCTTCAAGGACGCCTCGATCGACGCGGTGCTCCTCTACGTCAGCCAGGTCACCGGCTGGATCTTCGTCCAGGAGGCGCCCCTGCGCGGCACGATCACCGCGTTCAGCCGCGCCGAGGTGCCCGCCTCGCGCTGCCTGGAGTTCCTCGACGCCTGCCTGCGGCCCCACGGGCTCACCGTGCGCAACGCGGCCTGGCCGCGGCCGCCGGTCTCCGGCGAGACGGTCCGCGTGATCGAGCTGTCCCAGGCGCAGCCCGGCGTTCACGTCGGCGTCGACGCCGCCGAGATCCCGGTCACCGACGAACTGCGCACCCAGATCCTGCCGCTCAAGCACGTGGGCGCGGCCGACGTGGGCAAGGACTTCGGCGAGCTCCTGAAGAAGGCCGTGGGCGAGGGCGGACAGATCGCCGTCTCGGCCTACTCCAACTCGATCGTGCTCACCGGGCGTTCGGAGGGGATCCACCGGGTCGCGGAAATCCTGCGCGTGATCGACCAGACGGCCTCCGCGCAGCTGCGGATCTCGGTGATCCCGCTCGTCCATGCCGACGCGGTCGAGGTCGCGAAGACGCTCAACGAGATCGTGAAGCGGGAGCCGGCGAAGGCGGAAGCCGGGGGCCAGCAGGTGCCGGCCTTCCTCCGCATGATGCGCGCCGGGACGGAAGCCGCCGCGCCGCGATCGCTCGCCCACGAGGTGATCCGGATCAGCGCGGAGCCGCGGATGAACGCGATCATCGTCAGCGCCACCGAGGAGAACCTTGAGCTCATCCAGGCCGTGCTCCGCCGGCTGGATCAGCCGACCGCCGCGCTCAACACCTACGTCGTGTCGCTCAAGAACGCCGACGCCGCGACGGTCGCCGCGATCCTCCAGGCGCTCTGGAACGAGCAGAAGGCCCGGACGACGACTCCCAACGCGGTCCGGTCGGATGGAACCGCCGCTCCGGGGCAGGCGCCCTTCGCGAACCAGCCCTCATCGTCGGGCGCGCGGAGACCGGGGTCGACCGCTCCGCGCCGCTAGAGCGGAATTCTCGCGAAACATACGTTATGGTCCGCCCCTCCGGGGTTATCCCCCATGATGACGTCTTCCGCCCCGGAGATGATAAAGTACGCGGATATGGAAGAACGGGACCTGATCCGGAGCGCCCAGCAGGGCGACCGCGACGCCTTCGGGCAGCTCGTGGCGCTCTACCAGGCGCGGCTGCGCGCCTTCGTCGCCCGCTACGTCTCGCGGCCCGACGAGGTCTTCGACATCGTCCAGGACGGCTTCATCGACGCGATGGAGCACCTCGACCGCTTCGACGCGTCGAAGGAGTTCGGCCCCTGGCTGCGGGCGATCTGCCGCAACCGGATGCTCAACCATTTCCGCTCCCACAAGGTCCGCCAGAACGCCGCGGCGGCCCTGGTGGACGCGGCGATCCAGGAGACCTGGGGAGCGATGGAGGACGACCTCGAGGAGGGCATCGAGCGGGTGGCGGCGCTGCGGCGCTGCGTGGACAAGCTCGAGAAGTCGCAGCGCGAGCTGATCGAGCTCCGCTACCGCCGCGAGATCCCGCTCAACGACCTGGCCCGCCGGCTCGGCCGGAGCGCGGCCGCGCTGTCGATGTCCCTCTTCCGCCTGCGCGCCGCGCTCGAGAAGTGCATGGGCCGGCGACTGGAGCACGCATGAATCCCGAAGACCTGCATCGCCTGATCGAGGAGTACCGCGACGGGACGATCTCGTCCGCCGACGCGGGGCGCCTCGCGGAGGCGATCCGCGCCGACGCCGCCCTCGCAGCCGAAGTCCGCCGAGAGCTGGCGTTCTCGGGCCACCTGGGCCAGGCGCTCGAGGAAGCCGGCGACGAGGCCTTCGTCCGCAGCTTCAGCGAGCGGCTGAGCGCCGAGCGCGGCGGCGACGAGTTCATGACCGCGTTCCACAAGCGCGCGTCGTCGCGCCGCACCCGCCGGATCGAAGCGCCCCGGACCTCGCTCGTCCCCTTCCTGATCGCCGCGGGATTCCTGCTCGCCATCCTCGCCGCGGTCGTCTGGCAGAACTCGCAGACCCCGGCGACCCCGGTCGTCCGGAGGGATCCGGTCCCGCCGCCTCCGCCCGAAGAGCCGAAGATCGAAGTTTCGGTCCCGCCGCCGGCGCCCGAGCCCCCGGTGAAGCCGCCGGAGGAGCCCAGGACCGTCGCGCCTCCGCGCGCGGTCCCCGAGCCGCCCGCGAAGCCCCCGGCGCCGGCTCCGATCCCGGCGCCTCCGCCGGAGAAGCCGAAGCCCGCGCCCCTGAAGCCGACCGAGGTCGCCCCTTCGACCGCGGTGGCGAAGCTCGACCGCGTCCACGGCGAGGTGTTCGTCGCGCTCGACGGCGACCGCAAAGCCGCGAAGGCCGGCCAGGACCTCCAGCCCGGGATGAGCGTGGTGACGGGACTGACGAACAGCAACGCGAGCATCGTCCTCGCCGACGGCACGCGGATCGCGGTGGGATCCGACGCCACGCTTCGCGAGATCGCGAAGGGGCTCAAGGGCACGCGCGTCGTGCTCTCGCTGGGCACGGTGACGGCCGACGTCGCGAAGCAGCCGGCCGACCAGCCGCTCGTGTTCGCGACGCCGCACGGCGAGGCGCGCGTGCTCGGGACGGTGCTGCGCCTGGTCGTCGACCCGGCCTGGACGCGGCTCGAGGTGAAGGAAGGCAAGGTCCAGCTGACCCGCGAGGGCAAGTCGGCCGTCGTCGGCGCGGGACAGTACGCCGTCGCCGGCCCCGGCGCGCCGCCGACCGCGCGATCGCTGTCGCCCGACGAGATCGTGCTCCTGCCGCAGCAGGCGAAGATCACCGGCGCCGAGTGGGCGCTGGGGCGCGAGCCGCGGAGCCTGAGCGGGCTCGTGCTCGAGGCGGGAGCCACGGCGTTCAAGGTGACGGACCACGTCGAGACGCGGCCCTCCTACGCGACCTGGACGTTCTTCGCCCCGGCGGACAAGGAATACCGGATCTGGATCCGCGCGATGAGCCTGGAGAAGGGCGATCCCTGGAACCGCGACCTGGTGACGATCGAGCCGACGCGGGCGGCGATGAGCCAGAAGAGCCCCTTCTTCGGGAGCGCGCCGACGACGGCCTGGGTCGTGACGGGCGTCGCCACGACCCCGGGCTTCAGCTGGATCAGCGGCCACGGCGAGGAGGGCAAGGTGGAGCCTCCGCTCGTCGTGAAGTTCAACGAGACCGGGATGCAGAACCTCCGGATCTACGTGGGCCATCCCTGGGTCCGGATCGATGCGATCTGGCTCTCCGCCGTGCAGAAGAGCCGCCCGACGGCGAAGCAGGTCCCGACGCTGACGGAGAAGTAGCCCTTGAGGGCGGCGGCGAAAGTCCTGCTCCTCGCTTCGCTGCTGGCGCTCCGGCCGGCCTGCGGAGGCGGCCGAGCGGCGATCTTCATTCCCGTGCCCGCGCCCCTGCTTCCCGCGGGCAACGCCCCGGGCACGACCTTTCCGGCGCTCTCGCCGACGCCCCTGGGCGGGACCCCGACGACCATCGACGCGACGAATCCCCGCTCCGACGCGCAGGTGGCCGCCGATCTCCAGGCGGCGCTCACGGCCGGCGGCTCGATCAACTTCACCACGACCGGAGGCGGGACGCGCACGATCGTGCTGGCGGCCCAGCTCGTCCTGCCCGCCTTCGGCAGCGCGATCGTCGACGGCGGGAACCTGATCACGCTGAGCGGCGGCGGCGCGGTGCGGATCCTCCTCAAGCAGTACCAGTCCACCCTCACGGTCCAGCAGCTCGCCTTCATCGACGCGTCCGCCGGGCCCGGAAGCGGCGCGGCGATCAACGTGGAGGACTGGGACGGACGGCTCACCGTGATCGACTGCTCGTTCAGCAACTGCAGCGCGTCGCCGACGGGGCCGGACATCGGGGGCGGCGCCATCCGCGCGACGGGACAGCGGCACTTCCAGGTCTCGGGCTGCACGTTCACCAACTGCAGGGGCTCCAACGGGGGCGCGCTCAACAGCCTGGGCTGCCAGCTGTCGGTGATCAATTCGAGCTTCACGGGCTGCAGCGCCACGGGAGGCGCGGGCGGCTCGGGCGGGATCGGCGGGGCGATCTACATCGACGGGGTCGACCAGAACGCGGATCTCGCGCAGCTGGTGGTGTCGCGCTGCACGTTCACGACCAACACCGCGAACAACCACGCGGGAGCGATCTTCGGCTACACGCGGCCGGAGGTGGTGTCGACCTCGTACATCGACGCGACGTCGTTCAACGGGAACACGGTGACGGCCGGGCTCGGCTTCGCGGGCGCCGTCTATTCGCAGAACGGAACGCTGACGCTGGCGAACTCGACGTTCAACGGCAACCAGGCGACCTCGCTGGGCGGCGGGCTCTGGTTCCACACGGCCCACGGCGTCTCGATGTCGAACTGCACGTTCACCGCGAACCACACGGACACGCTGGGCGGGGCGATGTCGATCTCGGGCGGCCTGATCTCGATCGTGAACTGCACGATCACGGGAAACAGCGCTGCGGATTTCGGCGGAGGGATCTTCAGCGGAGGGCCTCAGCCCGCGACGGTGACGAACACGGTCCTCTCCAACAACACGGCGACGGATCCCTTCAACGGCCACAACACCAGCAACACGTTCGCGGACGGCGGGGGCAATTTCCAGTGGCCCAATCCGGGAGGGGGGGTGGGGACGCCGATCACCGCAGGGGTGACCTTCGCCGATCCCCTGCTCCAGCCGCTGGCCAACAACGGCGGACCGACCTTCACGATGGCGCTCGGGATCGGGAGCCCCGCCATCAACGGGGGCGTGGCGGCCGGGGCCACGCAGCTCGACCAGCGGGGGGTGACCCGCAGCATGCCGGACTCCGGGGCCTTCGAGAACTAACCCATCGTTCGTTCGCAACCAACTTGTCACCAGATATTTACGGTTTCGCCGTCATTTGACTTCGGGGGGATTCCCTGTCATAATTCCGGCCGATCGCCAAATCCCGGGTAACACCGGGAGCGGGGGACCCAGGAGGTGGGGTGAAGGCGCCCTTCGGGGCGCCCGGGCCAGCTGATGGGCCCGAATCCGGCAGCTAACCTCGTAGGCGTTCATCAGGGCAGCGAAGTCGCCCGCCATCAGGCTTCGCGCGGCATCCCGCCCCGGCGGGGCGCCGCGCGAGGACGCCATGAGCACAGGGTTCGGGAATCGTCTCCAGGAACTCATCTTCGGCAAGGCCAAGGATCCCAACGATCCCAAGGTCCATCACGGCATTTCCCTGATCGCGTTCCTGGCCTGGGTCGGCCTGGGGGCGGACGGCCTGAGCTCCGCCTGCTACGGTCCGGAAGCGAGCTTCAAGGCGCTGGGCGACTTCAAGCATCTCGCCCCCTTTCTGGCGCTGGCGACGGTGATCACGGTCTCGGTGCTTTCGGCGGCCTACTCCTCGACGATCTCCGCCTTCCCCTCGGGGGGCGGCGGCTACACGGTCGCCTCGAGCACCCTGGGCCGCTTTCCCGGGATGATCTGCGGCTGCGCGCTCGTGGTCGACTACGTGCTGACGGTCGCGATCTCGGTCGCGTCGGGCGCCGACGCCCTGTTCAGCTTCTTCCCGCCCGAATGGGTCCGTTGGAAATACCACGCGGTGATCGCGGGCGTCGCCCTGCTCATGATCATGAACTTCCGCGGCGTGAAGGACTCGATCATGGTCCTGCTGCCGATCTTCCTGCTGTTCCTGGTCACGCACGCGGTGCTGATCGTCATGGCGCTCTGGGGCGCCGGGGGGACGGTGACGAAACCGCTGACGCCGGCTCCAGCCTCCGTCGCGCCGCTCGGCGCGCTGGTGGCCCTGAGGATCCTGCTCAAGGCCTACTCGCACGGCGCCGGCACCTACACGGGCATCGAGGCGATCAGCAACAGCCTCTCGATCCTGCGCGAGCCGCGGGTGCAGACGGCGCGGAAGGCGATGCTGTACATGGCGGTGTCGCTGTCGCTCGTCGCCGGCGGCCTGCTCGTGGGCTACCTGCACATGCACGTGGCTCCGGACGGGGCGAAGACCTTCAACGCGATCCTGGCGGAGCGGATCTTCGGCGCGGGGGGCTTCGGGAAGACGCTCGTCGGGATCACCCTGTTCTCCGAGGCGACGCTCCTGATCTGCGCGGCGCAGGCGGGCTTCATCGACGGCCCGCGCGTGCTGGCCTCGATGGCGGTCGACTCCTGGGTGCCGCGGCGTTTCAGCCGGCTGAGCGACCGCCTGGTCGTGTCGAACGGGATCTTCCTGATCGGCGCGGGGGGGCTGGCGGCGATCCTGGTGA
>JACQFK010000102.1 GCA_016200125.1 Planctomycetota bacterium | reverse complement strand
TCATCGCGTTCGAGAGCGGAGATGCCAAGCGCACGGATCTCGTCCTCGACGCCGGCAGCACCACCCCGGAGCTTTCGCGCGGCCTCGTCTCCGCCATCGGCTGGCTCCCGCCGAAAAAAGCCGACCGGCTCATCAAGTCGCTGCTCGCCTCGCCCTCGAAGGCTCGCCGCCGTATCGGCGTCGCCGGCGCCGCGGTCCGGCGCCTCGATTTCGAGAAGCCTTTCCTCGAGGCCGTCGGCGACGCCGACCCGCTCCTCCGTGCCCGGGCGCTCCGCGCGATCGCAGAGCTCGGGATGAAACAGCACGCGGCGCTGTTTTCCCGATGCCTCGACGCCGTCGATCCCGCCGTGGGCTACGCCGCCGCCTGGGGCGCCGCGCTGGTCTCCGGCGATCCCGCCGCCGTCGCCGCGCTCCAGGCCTTTGCGGCCGGGCCCGGACGCAAGTCCCGCGAGGCCCTCGTCCTCGCGACCCGGCGGATGACCCCGGCCGCCGCGGCGGCCTGGCGGCAGAAGCTCGCGAAGAAGCCGGAGACGCTTCGCCAGGCCGTCATCAGTGCGGGCGCAGCGGGCGATCCCGAGGCCGTCCCCTGGCTTCTCGAGCAGACGGCCGTTCCCGCGGTCGCCCGGGTCGCCGGCGAGGCGCTGTCGATGATCAGCGGCGTCGATCTCGCCTACCAGGACCTCGACGGCGAGCAGCCCGAGGGATTCCAGGCGGGCCCCAACGACGACCCGAAGGACGAAGACGTCCAGCCCGACCCCGACGAAGACCTGCCCTGGCCCCACCCCGGGCTCGCCCGCGCCTGGTGGGAGAGCCGGAGATCCGGATTCGCTCCGGGGCCGCCCGGGGCCGGGGGGGGCCGCCGCGCTGGAACTGGCCCTCTTCGAGCCCGGCACGCCGCTCGCCGAGGTCCGCGCCCCCGGCTTTCGCCAGGGCGACCCATGACATAACCCATGCAAGGGTGAAACGAAGCCGCTCCTTTCCTGTTTGTCCAGCACAGCAACACCTTGCAACCTCCGCCCATAATGGGTAGAACATCCGGGGCAACCGGGGTCGGCAAGCGAAAAAGGAGAGGGATCGATCCCCGCCGTCTGATTATGTGCCACGAGACCCCGGCCTCCATCGCTCCCCGCATCGTCGCCCTCCTCGGCGGGGAGACCGTCCCCTGGACCGGGAATGAAATCCTCGGGCGCATCGCCTCCGGCGACTTCCCCTGCGAGCTCCATTTCGACGAGACGCTCAGGTTTCTCCTGAGGGAGAAGAAGATCACGAGCGAGTCGGACCCCTGGGCTCCGAATCTGACCTCCACGACCCGCTGCCGGCTCGCCTACATGCTCGTTCCGGAGGCCAAGGCCCCCTCCGTCGTCCGGCCCCTTCCCGCCGCCGAAAAACCAAAACCCGCTCCGGTCATCGTCCCGGCTCCCCTTCCTCCTTCGCCGGCCCTGCGGCGGGAGCCGATCGGGCCGCTGCGCGACGAAAAGGCCCGGATCGACCGCGAATGGGCCGGGCGCTTCGGCCCCGACTGCTTCCGAAACGGCCCCGCCGGCTTCGTCAAGGCGCTCTTCCTCCAGGCCCGCCTCCACGGCCTCCTGCCGCGTCTGCGCGATGTGCTGGAAAAGTCGCAGGGTCGGCCGGTCGACGACTTCGAGCGCCACTGCGAGAACCTCCTGCAGATCAACGCGCGCGACGGCACCATCCCCGTGGGGGTGATCGATTCCGGCGTCACCCTGGACCTGATGGCCTACGTCTCGCTGGATCTCGACCGCGCGGAGCGGGACGGCGATCCCTCCCACGCGCGCGAGATCCTGGCCTTCCTGAGGACCGCGTTCGACAATCCGACGCTCCGCTCCGCGGCCTCGCCGAAACCCGCGCCCCTCCCCGAGGACCTGCCGGTTCGCTCGGGTTCGACGAAGGTCGCGATTCCTCCGGGAGACCCGCTCCTGGGGACCTCCTTCGGTCCCTACAAGATCACCGGGGCGATCGGGCGGGGCGGCATGGGCGCGGTCTACGAGGGCCTCGACGAGACGCTCGACCGCCGCGTGGCGCTCAAGGTGCTCCACGGCCAGTTCGCGGACAACCGGGAGTACCAGGACCGCTTCCTCCGCGAGGCGAAGAACGCCGCGAACGCGAAGCTCGATCATCCCAACATCACGCAGGTGTACGCGGCGGGCCGGCAGGGCGCCCATCTCTGGCTCGCCATGCAGCTCATCCGGGGACGCACGCTGAACAAGGTCCTCGAGGAGAAGAAGGCCCTGCCGCCCGGCGAGGCGCTCAGGATCGTCCGGCAGGTCGCCGAGGGCCTCGCCGTCGCCCACGCCGCCGGGATGATCCACCGCGACATCAAGCCCGACAACCTCATGATCGACGACTCGGGCCGCGTGAAGATCATGGACTTCGGCCTGATGAGGTCGATCGACGTGAAGAAGGACGGGCTCACCCAGGACGGCCTGTTCGTCGGCACCCTCGAGTACGCGTCGCCGGAGCAGTGCCAGGACAAGGAGCTCGACGCGAGAACCGACCTCTACTCGCTGGGCGTCGTCCTCTACCAGCTTCTGTCGGGCAAGCGGCCCTATCACGCGAGGACGGCGTTCGGCTACCTGTCGATGATCCCCGATCCGCAGCAGCCGCCCCTGCCGCTGCGGCAGCACGACGCCGCCATCCCCCCCGTGGTCGAGGCGCTGGTCCACAAGCTGATCTCCAAGAAGCGCGAGGACCGCTTCTCCTCGGCCGAGGAGCTGATCCGGGCGATCGACAGCGTCGCGAGGCCCGATCAACCGACCGCCATGCCCCCGAGGAAGGCGGCGCCATCGCTCGTCGCGTGGTTGATCGCGGTCGCCGCGGGGGTCGCGGCCCTGTTCCTGCTCTGGCCGAAGGCGCCGGCGCCGCGCGCGCCGGTCGTCCCGTCGCCGGTCGCGGAAGCGCCGAAGAAGACTCCCGTGCCGGTCCGCGAGAATCCGCCGCCGGAAGTCCGGCCCGCCCCCCTGGCGCCGGCCCCGGTGAAGCCTGCGCCTCCCTCCCTCCCTTCCGATCCGAGGCTCGCCCTGCTCGCCGGGCACGTTCCGGAGCCGGCGGAGCTGGAGCTCCTGGAGCAGCTGCTCGCGGTCTCGCGCGCCACCCTGACCTCCCGCAGCGGATATGCCTTCGAGGAGGCGGCCGAACGCCTCCTGGAATTCTCGCGCGTCCGCTCCTTCACGCCCTGGCTGGAGATCTTCGTCCATACGGAAGTCGAGCGGATCCAGGCCGCGCTCCGCGCCTTCCAAGCCCGGCCGCTCCTGGAGGGGAAGGAGGAGCAACTCCTCGAGCTTCGCGACGGCCGGTCGATCCGCGGGAAGGTCGTGTCGGAGGCCTCGGGCCGCCTCAGCGTCGAATCGGCGGACGGAGGGCGGGAGGAGCTTCCGCTGGCGCAGGTCAGTCCGACCACCTTCCCTGCGGCGCGCGGCCGGAAGCTCGAGGCGCTGATGGTCCGCTCGGCGGCGGGAGACGCCTCGGGCGTGCTGCCTCTGCTCGCCGGACTGGACGACGTCGATCGCCGCCGGCTCGCGCCGCTGCTGCTCGATCAGTCCATCGAAGAGCTCCTGCGGACCGGCGACCTGAAGGCGCTCGCGGCCTTCGAGCCGCCCGCGGAAACGGTCCTGAAGGCGCGGATGCAGGCGCTGGCGGCGGAGAAGGAGGCGGCGGGCCTGTTTCTCAGGATCGGGGAGGAAGGATCGCTCCGGAGTCTGCTCACGACGCACCTGGCGACCCGCGCCGGCGCCCGGGCGGCGCGGGAGACGCTCGAGACCTTCGACAAGTCGATCCCCGCGGACGAGAAATTCGAGCTCGTGAGCG
Source organism: Planctomycetota bacterium (assembly GCA_016200125.1). The sequence continues at coordinate 8,499 of JACQFK010000102.1, read as the reverse complement.
CCGCCGCCTGGGGAACCTGGGACGCCGACACCCGGGACGCGCCCTCCGGCTCCGTGGTCTACGACAAGGGGAAGAACGTCTACGTCCTGTCCGCCGCCTCCGCGAAGGAGCAGGTGCGCCTGATCAAGAAGCTGAAAGGGGCGGAGCGGGGCTACCGGATCCGCTGGACCTTCGGCGTCGGAACCGCCGATGCGGCGGCGTTCATGGTCGCGATCTCGTTCACGCGCTGGTTCGAGGCGGGGCCGCGAAGCCTCGCGCTCTTCCGCGCGGACAAGGAAGGGGCGGAAGAGAATGTCTCCACGGTCCGCAAGGCGGAGCTTCCCGCGCGCCTGCCGGGAGGCCTGATCCACGTGATCCCCAGCGCCGCCCTTCTCCTGGTCTACCTGGACGGCCGCCTGATCTTCGCCCTCCCCGACAAGGACTATGCGCCGGGCGGAGGGCTTCAGCTCGGCATGAGCGGAGGAAGCGTCACGATTGAATCCATCCGGGTGCTCGATCGGACCCGGGACTGACCGGATACCCCTGTTTTCTAGGAGATACGAGATGAATCGCGCCGTGTGCCGGGTCCTGCTGTACGCCGCCGTTGCGGCCGCCTTCCCGCTGGCCGCCTGTTCGGCCGGCCCCCGTTCGACGTCCCCGTCGGGGAGCTCGTCCATGGAAGGCGATGCCGCCGCCGACACGATCTACCTCACGAACCGCGAGGTCGTGAAGGGGAAGATCCTGAGCGAGACGTCGACGGACGTCACGGTCGAGAAGGAGAACACGGTCGCCGTCATCAACCGCGGGGCGATCTACAACATCGAGTACTCGAAAGAGTCCTACACCCGCAAGTCGGCGCCGCCGCTCCAGCCGTCGGAGCCCCTGGGGCAGCGCCGCCCCGCTTCGACCTGGTTCCCCCGGTCGAGCGCCAGCCAGCCGGTCAACCAGACCGAGATCACGTGGAGCAACGATCACGAGATCAAGTCCTGCATCGGACCCGCGCTCTCCGACGCCTTCCAGAGGTTTCCCGAGATCCGCCTCTTCGTGACGCCGGGCGGCAAGGTGACCTTCCACGACTCCCGCAAGTGGGGCTATCACGCCCACGTCGCGTCGAAGGGGATGCTGAAGCCCGAGGGCAGGCCCGGCCTCACGATCCCGCTGCCGCAGGCGGAGGGCGAGATCCCGGATTCGGTGACCTTCGTGAGCCCCTCCCAGGAGATCAAGACCGCGGACGGGACCGAGCGCTCCAGCTACGCCATTCCCGACGCGATCCACGCCGTCCTCAAGCCGGTCTCCCAGGCGCAGGCGACCCTTTCGGTCCAGCCCTTCGCCGGCGGGAAGCCCGTCAAGACGAAGAACGGCGAGCTCTGGGCCTTCGGCCTGCCCCGCAACTCGTCGACCTGGTATCTCTACCTGCATGACGACGCGGGAGGCTCCCACTCGAAGCTGATCGGCGGCTCCTTCGCCGCCTTCGGCGACACGGTGCTCGCGCCCGACAACGTGATCGACGTCCAGTCCGCGGACGGCGCGGTGTCCGGCCGCGTGATGGTGCTTCCCTTCCCCGAGGACGCGAGCGCGGACGGCGCCGCCGCCGTGACCGTCTGCACCGGCCCGAGGGAGGATCCGTCGGTCCTCGTCACGCTGCCGCTGCCTCCCCGGCAGGTGGTCGTCTCGCCCCACAATCCTCCGGCCCTGAAGGCCGACGTGTGGGTGCAGCATTACGACGTGTCGAATTCGGTTCCGCAGAGCCTCGTCGTCGCCCACGGCACCGGGCGGCCCACGGCGGACGTCTCGATCAGCGCCCGGGAGCTCACCCCGGACAGCCCCGATGAGCGGATCAAGCTGGACTTCACGTCGCGGAAGGAGGAGCAGTTCCCCCTCGTGGTGTGGATCTACGCGCGGCGGACCTACGCCTGGAAGACGGCGGGCGGATACCTCCCGCCGGTCGCCCCGCTGACGGTCCCGTCGGCGCCCGAGCTTCAGAAGCTCGTCCGCGTGAAGTACAGCCTGCCGCTGTCGCACGTGCTGCCGCTGTACTTCCAGGGTCCGAAGCCCGCCTCGACCGAAAGCGGCCACCGCGGAATGGATCCGGCCGTCGGGATGATCGCCGGCATGTCGACCGCGCTCGTGCAGGATGCCTTCGCGCGCCAGGGCGGCGGGATGACCCAGAACATCAGCCCCTCGGCGACCGGCGGATCGTCCAGCCCCGGCAGCGGCGCCTTCAACAACACGACCAACGTCACGGTCGTGGTCCCGCCCCAGACGGGCGGAATCGGAGGCGTGCCCGGCTTCGGTTCGCTGGGGAGTGGAGGCCTGGGCGGGATGTCCCCCGTCCATCCGTATGCTCCGTCGGTGCCTCCGGCGGGGACCTATCTCTCGAGCTATCCCGGCTTCCCGGGCGGCGTGAGCCCGGCGTCGGCCCTCATCCGCAACGCCGGCGCGCCGATGCAGGTCTCCGGCTACACGGATCCGAACACGGGACGCTACTACAACACGTCGGGCCAGGCCGTCTATGACCCCGCGTGGAACTCCGGTCCGGTCAACTTCACCCGGAGAAGCGGACCTTGAGCCTCTCGTTCCTGGTCATCCTGGCGGCCGGCGCCGCGCTCCGCGCGCCGGCGCAGGATCCCGGTCTGCCCGCGGAGGATCCCCGGAACCGCCCGGTGCAGCGGCCGACCTTCACGAACCGGGTCAACGTGCAGATCGAGCAGTACGTGGACCGGCCCAATCCGATCCTGGAGATGCGGACGAATCCGGACGTGTTCATCCAGGACAATGGGAACGACGTCCAGGTCGGCGGCCTGACCCGCTTCCGGATGCCCGACCGGGATCCCGAGACGAGGGCCCCCTTCATCCCGAGCATCCGCATCAGCATGCTCCGCTTCTCCGCCCAGGGCGGCCTGGGGATCGCCAACCGGGTCGATCCCATCACGGTTCCGCCGCCGGTCGTTCCACCCCCGCCTCCCCCGCCCCCGCCGCCGCCCGATCCGGACCCTCCTCCTCCGTCGAAGCCTCTCTTCTCGTCCAGCTCGGGCTCGACGGGCGTGTCGGACTCCGACACGCCGCTGATGACGGGTCCCGAGATCGACGTTCCGCTGATGGACAGCCTGGATCAGTGGAGGGCCCTTCGCTGGCTTCCGGAAGGATCGGCGTTCCACCTCTTCGGCCGGATCCAGTTCGGCACGCTGCAGCTCTTCGGCCGCAGCACCAGCCTGGAAATGTACGTACTGGGCGGCCGCGTCACCCTACCCTTTCACCGGACCGACACCTTCGAGCTCAACGCCTCGGTCTCCGCCGGCCCCGGATTCGTGCGGACCCGGATCGGCGATGCGACGGGCTTCGACGGAAGCCTGGGCGCGAACGCCGAGCAGAAGCTCGGCGCAGGCGTTTCGCTCTACGCCTCGATCGATGCGGAGCTCTTCCTGACGAAAGGGACCTCCGCGTTCGGTCCGGCCTTCAATCTCGGCCTCAACGTGGGATTCTGAACGATGAACGCCGGACCCTTCCTCCGCCTGGCGCTCGCGGCCCTCGCGGTCCTCGGCGGCTGCAGCGACACGCTCAGCCAGGGAGCGCCCTCCACCAAGCCGACGGCCCCGGCCGGCCTCGCCGGCCTGCTTCAGGGCGGAGGCGTCCAGATCGCCCTCTCCTGGACCGACGCGTCGAGCGACGAAGCCGGCTTCCGGCTCGAGGTGAACTTGGCCCCCTTCGGAGCGCCCCCCTACGCCGACGTGCTCTTCCTCGCCGCCAACAGCACGGCCTACGTCTACCTGACGCAGCCGAACACGACCTATTACTTCCGGATCTACGCGATCACGGGAATCTCGCAGTCCGATCCGTCGAACGTCATCACCCTGACCACCCCGAACTTTCCCGGCCCGCCCTTTTATTTCACGGCAAACGCCACGGGCTCCGCAGCCGTCGACGTGCACTGGCTGAACGCCGCGGGGACCACCGGCAACACGGTGCAGCGGTCGACGGACCAGGTCGTCTGGACGCAGATCTTCAACAATGCGACCGGGCCGGGGGTCGTGGGCGTCTCGGACTCCGCGGGCCTGGCGCCGAACACGGTGTACTACTACCGTGGCAACGCGACGAGCGCGCTCGGCACCAGCAACTGGAGCCCGGTGGCTTCGACGCGCACCCAGACGACGCCCGCGGCGATCACCACCGTGACGACCGGCCCTCCCCTCTTCGCGTTCGAGGACATCGGCACGCACAGCTCGCTCGCCTTCAATCCCGGCGTCAGCCAGGTGATCGCGAGCTACGACATCACCCTGAGCAATCTGTGCCTGACGACGGGCGGTTTCCCCGGACCCTACTTCACCCAGACCATCGACGGCCTGCAGGGATCCGGATATTACGGGGTCTCGGTCGCCGGAAACGGGACCGGCACCAATCACGTCGTGTCGCACTACTTCGCCGGGAACGAGCTCCGCTACGTCACGAACGAGACGGGGCCCTACGTCGCGTCCTCGGTCGACTTCGGCTGCGGCCGCGCTCCGGTAGTCCGGGTCTCCCCCACGGACGGATCGATCCACATCGTCTACCGCGTGGACAACAGCCCGACGGGGGACGGCTGGCTCCGCCACGCCTACCGGACGAGCACGGTCGGCAGCCTCTGGACGATCGAGCCGGTGACGGGCTACGAGCCGGTGCTCAAGCCCCATTCCTTCGTCATCGACGCCGCGGGGACGCCGCACGTCATCTACGCGCGGCAGTCGGCCGGCGTCTACGAGATCGCTCACGGCACCTGGGGGGGGCCGCTATCGGGCTGGAGCTTCGAAGTGGTCGTCCAGCAGGGACAGCCGGACATGAACTCCGTGGCCGTGGGCGCCGGGAACACGCTCCACGTGGCCTACAATGACGAGACGACCGGCGCGCTGATGTACGCGACCAACGTCACCGGGCCCTGGACCTTCCAGGAGGTCCACCGGCACACCTCGGACAACATCGGCCGCCACAACTCGATCCTCTACTTTCCCCGCGGGGCCGAGGACGTGCACATCGCCTACTACGACGTCGTGTTCGGAAACCTCTGGTACGCGGGCAAGCCCGCAATCGGAGGAACCTGGAACAAGCGGCTGGTGGATTCCGCGGGCGACGTGGGGCGCTCCACGTCGATCGGCAGCGACGGAACGGACATCTACATCTCGTACTACGACGCGGGGAACGCTAAGCTGAAAATCCTCAAGAATCCCCAGAACTGATCCGCGAGGAGGGCTTGCCCTCCGAAGGCTCTGCGAAGGAGGGAAGGATGAAGTTCCTGACATCGGTCGTTCTGGCCGGCCTGCTGCTCGGAAGCGCGGGGGTCGAGGCGCAGGACAAGAAGAAGGAGCTCAAGGTTCCGCTTGCGAAGACGGGCGTGAAGAAGGGGACGATCCGGCCCGGCTACGACATCAAGAGCGAGATTCCCGCCTCCGGCTGGCAGGCCAAGATCGGGACCGACACCGTCCTCTTCCTGGACATGAACGGGGACGAGAAGCTCGATCCGGAAGTCGACGCGATGGTGCTGACCGGCGTGTCCAGCTTCGCCGTGCCGATCCCCGACAAGCTGCTGCTGAAGGGCGCGCAGTATACCTATGCCTTCGACGGTACTAAAGCGCTGACGCTGACGCCGGAGGATCTCGGGGCGGCCCAGGCCTACGTCGCCGATGGGTCCTACCTGACCGACATCCGGACCCGGATAGGCCTCCGTCCCATGACTCTCGACGCCAAGGGCTGCCTGGACTGCGAGAAGCACTGCGACTATCTGAAGGCCAACGGACTGAACATCCCGGGGGCGATCCCCGTCTCACCGCACGAGGAAGGGCCGGACAAACCCGGATACACGCCCGAGGGCGCCGCTGCGGGCATGGGCGCGAACATCTTCCGGGGCAGGCCCGATCTCAAGGGGGCGCTGATCGGCTGGTGGACGACGCCCTACCACGGGTCGCACGTCATCAATCCCTTCCAGAAGAAGGTCGGTGTCGCCACCAAGAACAACGTCAGCATGCTCTACTTCATGGAGCAGGGCGGAACGGTGACCGATCCCTACTTCCATCCTCCCGACGGGGCCACGGGCATTCCGACCGCGCTCGGGAACGGCGAGGGCGGCGAGAGCCCCAATCCGGTTCCCGGCACGACCAACGGGCGCGGCTGCGGCATGCCCGTTACCGTGAGGCTGATGAACCTCTTCGGCGAGGTGACGGCTGATCTGACCGACGCGGGCGGCAAGTCGGTCGCGGGGACGGTCTCCTCCCCCCTCAAGCCCGCCAACCCGGCACAACCGGACAACTCGGGCTGCGCGTTCTTCATCCCGTCGAAGCCCCTGAACCCGAACACCACCTACAAGGCGACGTTCAAGTTCATCGCGGCGAACAAGACGGTGACCTGGAGCTTCACGACGGGCGCGAAGTAGGGGCGCCTACTTCAGGCGGAGCTTCGCCCGGACGAGTTCGTCGATCGCCTTGAACTCGGCGTCCTCCGCCCGGTCGGTCCGCACCACCGCGACGATCGTCCCCTTCTCGCGGATCGTGAGGTGCTTGGACGCCGCCGAAGCTTTGCGGAGGCGGAGCGCGAGCTCCGAGGTCTTGACGCCCTCCCCCGCCTGGAAGAGGTAGACCTGCGTCTCCGCGGGATCGACCACCGCCGCCCAGGCCCGGGAGATGCCCGCCAGGTCGGCCGCCCAGAGCTCCTTCAGGCCAGACTGGACCGCGGTCGGAGACTTGTACATCCGCGGATTCTGGGGGAAGCCCAGGTCGCGGCGGTTCGAGAGCTTGCAGCCTTCCGGCAGGTTGTTCTCGAAGGAGAGATCGTCGATCCGGACCGGACCGATGCGCATCTTCCGGCGGAACACGGCCTCCAGCGCGTCGACGGCCGGCCAGTCGTCCTCGATGCCGCCGCCGACATACGCGGCGACGAAATCCCTGTCCGCCGCCAGGACGACTTCGCCGGGTTTGTAGCCCGCAAACTTCTTTGCCTTCTCGTAATCGGACCACTGGTCCGCGTAGACCAGCCGGAGCTTGAGCGTCCCGTTCGGCCCCTTGATTTCGTTGGAGTACAGGTGCTCGTTCACCAGCACGATCATGCCGTAGGGCTTGAGCCGGTAGTAGGCGGCGCGGGGCACTTCCGACACCAGGACGCCGGTGACCCCCAGCGCCTGGAGGACCTTGGCCGGGTCGTTCTCGATCTTGTCGATGCTGAAGCCCGGCGGCACGTCCTCGGGGGCGAGCGCCAGCGTCTCGAAGGTGAACGGCGGGAAGCCGAGCAGCTGGCGGATCTCCTTCGCGACGCGCTCGAAGGTCCCGAAGGCGTCGCCCGTGAGCGCGATGGCGGCCACGGTCCGCCCTGCGCGGCGGACCTCCACCTTGCGCCGCCCGGCGAAGCCGAGCTTGTCGGCGGCGAGCGCGTCGGCGTCCTTGGCGGTCTTGCCCACCCAGATGCGGACCTCGAGGAGGTCGTCGCCGTCCAGCGGCTCCATGGAGACGTCGTAGCGCTCCGCCACGCCGGCCGGGGCGGCCGCGGGGGCGACCCCCTCGCGGAAGACCCATTCGGAGGGGATGTCGGAGCGGTCGAGCTTCAGGTTCTCGAGCGGGATCTCGGGCACCTCCTCGGGGATGCCGAGCTTCTTCTGGAGCCGCGTGACGAGATCCACGAAGACGGGCCGCCGCTCCTTGCGGTGGCCCCAGGCCAGGACGAGCAGCGGGCCCTTGCGGTGGGTCCACTTGTTGCTGATCTTGTGGAGCGCCAGGAACTGCTGCTCGATGCGCTCCGCGATGGGCGTCTCGAGGGCGATGAACGCGAACTCCCAGCGGAACCACGCCGCGAGATAGCCCTGCTTCACCTCGTCGCGGGCGACGTTCTGGACGCCGATGTTGTCGAGCGAGGCGATGATGACGTCGATCTCGGCCGGCTCTTTGGCGGGCATGGGATTGCGCGGCAGGCCCGTTCCGACGCCCTGGTAGACGTAGCTGCCCGGCCGCTCGTCCGGCCCGAAGTAGAGCCTCGAGAGATCGAGGGGCGCCGCGGGCGTCGGAGGCGCCACGACGACGGGGAGAGGCGGCGTCGGAGCGACCGGCTTGACGGGGGGCCCGGAAGTCGCCTTCCAGGCGATGAGGCTGACGATCAGGATCACGGCCGCCGCGGCGGCGATGCCGACCGGGGCCTTGGACTTCTTCTCCGGCCTCGGGGTGATGACGGTCGGCGAGTAGGACTCCACGGAGGTCGCCAGCGTCGTCGCCTTGGTTACGGCGTCCTTGACGTCGCCCGCGTTCTGGTAGCGGCGGTCGGGCGATTTCTCGAGCGCCTTGAGGACCACCTCGTCAAGCCGCACGTCGATCTTCACCATCTTCGAGGGCATCTCGAAGCGGCCGATGGGGAGCTCGCCGGTGAGCATCTCGTAGAAGACGACGCCGATGGCGTAGATGTCGGCGCGGTGGTCAACCCCCTTGGGGTTCTCCACCTGCTCGGGGGCAATGTAGTGGGGCGTGCCCATGACCATGTTGGTCACGGTGAGCATGCCCGCGGCGGCCACGTCGGCGC
>JACQFK010000146.1 GCA_016200125.1 Planctomycetota bacterium | reverse complement strand
GGCGCCGGGGCCCACGCCGTGCGTCGCGAGCTCCTTCTGCCAGGGCTTGACGAAGTCCTTCACGTTGACGGTCTTCCCGTCCAGCGGGACGACCTTGTCCTTCGAGCGGGCGAGAAGCTCGCCGACCTGCGTGCTCACGGTGCCCCAGTCCTTGAGCTGGGCCGCGAGCTCGATGATGCGGGCGCGCACCACGGCCTCGTCCCCGGCCGCGAGCGAGTATTCGGCGAGGAGCCGCTCGTACCAGCCGGCGGCCTTCGCCGCCGCGCCGTCCTTCCGGTGGGCCTCCGCGAGCGCGAACACGGCGTCGCCGGCCGCGCGGCTCATCGGGTAGAGCGCGAGCACGCGCTCCAGGCCCGCGCGGTCGTTCTTCTGGACCGCCTCGTCGAGCAGCTTCTTGGCCTGGGCCCCCACGGCGTCCTCGTAGGCCTTGAGACACTCGGGGTTGCCCCGGAGCTGCAGCGTGGCGAAGAGCTGGGCGTTCATCGTGCGGCCCTTCGACGCCTCGACGATCATGCCCGGGAAGCGGCTGAGGAGCAGGTGGTACTGCTGCGCGGCCTTCGCGTAGTCCCGCAGGTGCTCGCAGGCCTTCGCCATCTGGGCCAGCAGGGTGCCGGTCGCCGGCTCGTCGGGCGCGTAGCGCAGCGCCTCCGAGAATTCCTCCAGCGCCCGCGAGAAGGAGCCCTCCTCCAGGTAGGCGCGGCCGCGCTCCGAGAGCTTCTCCGACAGCACCTGCCGGGCCGTCCGGAGGTAGCCCTCGTCCTTGGCGTGCGCGAGGATCCACTTGAACTCCTGCAGCGCCCCCTCCGCATTGCTCACCTGGCGGTAGAGCTGGGCCAGCGCCCAGTGATAGAGCACGCCGTCGGGCTCCTCCCGGATGATCTGCTGGAGCAGGTCGATCGCCTGCGGGTAGCGCTTCTCCGACTCGTACTTCTTGGCGAGCTGGAAGGTGAGGCCGACCTTGTCCTTCGCCGTGCCCTGCACCTTCGCCCACCAGGAGAAGGCCTCGTCCTTGTGTCCGAGCGCCCAGTAGATCTCGCCGATCGCGTGGACGTAGTGGTCCCGGCGCGGAGGATCGACCTCGATCAGCTCGCGGTAGAGGTCGATCGCGACGTCGAACTGCTTCTCCTGGAGGAAATGGCTGGCGAGCTCCTGGCGCAGGCCGACGTGGCGGGGATCGTTGCTCCGGCCCTCCTCGAGGATCCTGTACTGTCCGGGCTGCATCCGGAAGAGGGCGTAGTAGTAGCCTCCGTCTCCGGGCTCCGCCTTGAGGCGCGTCTCGATCTCGTTGCGGAGCAGCGTGAACTTGGCGAGCCCCAGCGCCCCGACGAGCCCCGCCAGCTCCTCGTAGACGGCGCCCCGCTCGCCCTTCTTCGCGAGGTCGAGCGCCTTGCGGAAGCTGGCCTCCGAATCGAGCGGCGCGTGCTTCGCCTGGAGCCGGCCGAGGCCCATCAGCGCGGCAAAGTCCTTGGGGTTCGACTCGACGTCCTTGAGCGCGTAGGCGCAGGCCTTCGCCGGCTCGCCCCGCTGGACGAGGAGGTCCCGCAGCAGGGCCCAGCGCTCCCGGTCGCCCGCGGTGCAGCGGACCGCCTCCTGCTCCGCCTCGGTCAGCCGGTCGAGCCGCACCAGGAGCCCGACCAGCGCGCGGCTCCAGGCGGCCTCCGGCTTCAGGTCCAGGGCCCGCCGGTAATAGGCCGCCGCGTCGGTGAAGCGGCCGCGCTTCTCGTAGAGCTGGGCCACGTCGACCATCTCCGCCGGCGTGTCCGCGTAGGCCTTGAAGCAGAGGTCCGCCTCGTCGAACTTGCCGAGCTCCAGGCAGGCCAGGCCCTCCCGCTTGCGGTGCTCGCGCAGCAGGGGCTCGCGGGCGGCGAGCTGGATCGCCAGCTCGCGGACCTCGACGTACTTGCCCTGCCCCGCCGCCACGTCCGCGAGCGCCGCCAGGAGGAGCAGGTGCCCCGGGTGCATCTCGAGGCCCCGGGCGAGCAGCTCCCGGGCCATCTGGAAGCTTCCCTGGGCCATCCGGACCCGGGCCAGGCGCCAGACATGGACCGCGCTGGCCGGGTTGAGGGTGAGCTCCTTCTCGCGCTCCTCGGCCAGCTCCTTCAGCCGGTCCTCGTCGCGGTAGTAGGCGAGGATGCTCTCGTCGACCTTCCGCGCGAGCGCCGGATCGTTCTGCGCCGCCTTGGACGCCTCGGCGAGCGAGCGGGAGGCGTCGGCCGTCCGGCCGGTGCGGCGCTCCAGCGACGCGAGCTCGAGGAAGAGGCGCGCGCGCTCCGAAGGCGCCAGCCCCTTGAACGCGAGGATCGTGCGGAGGAAGTCCGCGGCGCGGGGGAGCTTGCCCGCCGAGACGATCCCGCGCAGCGCCTCGTTCAGGATCGCCGCGTCCTCCGGGAAGCGCTCGCCGAGCGCCGCCCAGAGCGACGCCGAGCGGTCCAGGTCCTGCCGCTTCGCGTAGTAGCCCGCCAGCTTGCGGACCGCGCCGGCGACCGCGGGCTTCTCCTTCGAGGACTGGATCACCCCCTCGAGCGCGACGACGAGGTTCTTCTCGTCGCCCTGCTCCTGGAAAAGCTCGGCCTGCGCCAGGTACGTGTAGGCGTAGTCGGGGTCCGCCTGCGCCGCCGCCGTGTAGCACTTGAGCGCGCCCGCCCGGTTCCCGTCCCGGAGGTAGAGCCTCCCCAGCAGGTAGCGCAGCTTCGCGTCACTCGGCCGCCGCTCGAAGGACTCCTCGAACTTCGAGTAGACCAGCGCGAGCTTTCCGTGCTTCTTCAGGTAGGCGTGCAGCTCGCCGACCTGCGCCTCCTGGGAGGGATCCTCGGACAGCGAGACGATCCACTTGTTGACCCGGGCGGGATCGAAGGGCTCGTCCTGGCCGGGCGCCGCCGGCGCTCCCAGCAGGATGAAGACGAGCGCCGCGAGCCGCCTCATTTCAGCTCCGACCTCTTCGCCAGGAAGGTCACGAGCGTGCGGTCGAAGCCGATCGACGTGTCCATCGGCGCGTAGTCGATGCGCGCCCCGTGGCAGCCCTTCTCGTAGCGGTCCATGAAGTCCTTGAGATTGCGGAGGTAGTCCTTGCGGATGAGCTCCGCGTCGACCTGGAGCCGCTTCGAGGTCTCGGTGTCCTCGAAGAGCGTCGGGTCCTTGAAGGGGAAGCGGAGCTCGGCCTGGTCGAGCACGTGGAAGACGATGACGTCGTGCCCCTTGTAGCGGAGGTAGCGAAGCCCCTCGAGCGTCTCCGCCGGGTCGGAGAGGAGGTCGGAGAACACCAGGACCAGGCTCCGCTTCTTGATCAGCGCGGCGATGTCGATCAGGCTGGAGCCCACGTCGGTGTGCCCGCCGACGGGGGTGCGGGCCAGCACGGACAGGATGTTGAACAGCTGGCTCTCGCGGCTCCGGGCCTCGATGAAGTTCCGGATCTCGGTGTCGAAGGTGACGAGCCCCACCGGATCCTGCTGGTGGCACATGAGGTACGACAGCGCGGCGGCGCAGGAGATTGAGTAGTCCATCTTCGTCATGGTGTCGGCGGCGTAGGAGTAGCCCATCGAGGTGCTGGCGTCGACCAGCAGGTAGCACTTCATGTTGGTCTCGGCGCGGTACTTCTTGATGTAGTAGCGCTGCGTTTTCGCGTAGACGTTCCAGTCGATCATCCGGATGTCGTCGCCGGCGACGTACTTGCGGTGCTCGGAGAACTCGACGCTGAAGCCCTGGAAGGGGCTGGCGTGCAGGCCCGAGAAGAAGCCCTCGACGATGAAGCGCGCCTTCAGGTCCAGTCCCGTGACCTGGCGGATCGTCTCCGGGCGCAGGTACTTCTCCGCGAGACCCGGCATGGCTAGGCTTCCTTCGACTTGGGCGCCGCGGCCGCGGCGGGGGCCTTCTCCTTCTTCTGGAAGGCCTCGACCTTGGGCTCGGGCACCGACTCGACGAGCTTCTTCACGAGCGCGGCGGCGTCGACGCCCTCCGACTGGGCCTGGAAGCTCGTCGCGATCCGGTGGCGCAGCACGGGGAGCGCGACGTCGCGGATGTCCTGCGTGGAGATGTGGAGCCGGCCGTCCATCGCGGCGAGCGCCTTCGCGCCCCGGATGAGGAACTGGCTGGCGCGCGGCCCGGCGCCCCACTGGACGAGGTCCTTCACGAACTCCGCGGCGCCGGCGCGTCCGGACCGCGTGGCCCGCACGAGCGCCGTCGCGTAGTGGACCACGTAGGGGGCGGCCGCGACCTTCTCCATGAGCTGCTGCCCCTGGAGGATCGACTCGCCCTTCATGACGCACTTCACGTCGGGCGAGGCGTCCGAGGTCGTCTGCAGGACGATCTTGTCCTCCTCGGCGTGGCTCGGGTAGTCGAGGACGACCTTGTACATGAAGCGGTCCTGCTGGGCCTCGGGGAGCGGATAGGTCCCCTCCTGCTCGATCGGGTTCTGGGTCGCGATGACGAAGAAGGGCCGCGGGAGCTGGTGGCTCGTCTTCCCCACCGTCACCTGCCGCTCCTGCATCGACTCGAGGAGGGCCGCCTGGGTCTTCGGCGGCGTGCGGTTGATCTCGTCCGCGAGGATGATGTTCGCGAAGATCGGCCCCTCCACGAAGCGGAACTGGTGGCGGCCCGCCTCCTCGTCGATGACCGTGGTGCCGGTGATGTCCGTCGGCATCAGGTCGGGCGTGAACTGGATCCGCTTGAAGCTGAGGTCCATGATGCGCGCGAGGGTGCTCACCATCATGGTCTTCCCCAGGCCCGGCACGCCCTCGAGCAGGCAGTGGCCGCGGGAGAAGATGGTCGTCAGCAGCTGGCGCAGGACGTCGTCCTGGCCGATGATCACCTTGTGGAACTCCTCCGTCACGGAGGCCACGTCCTTGCGGAACGCGGCGAGCTTGCGGACGAACTCCTCCTTGAGCGGGCCTTCGAGCATCGCGTTCCAGGTCACGGCGCCACCTCCCTTGCTATTCGGTCAGCCCCGCGAGGAATACGCGGGTGACCAGGTCGATCGCGCCGTTCCGCGTGTAGCCGCGGCACTCGACGCACGGATGGTCCTCGATGGAGCAGCCCAGCGAGAACTTCGAGTAGAAGACGACGGTGTTGCCCTCCGTCGTGATCCCCTCGAGCGAGGGGCCCGTGAGGTCGGGATTCTCCTTCCTCACGATCTCCCGGTACTGGATCTGCCGGGGGTCCCGCCCGAAGGTGTAGACGCGGTGGTCGAGGGGCAGGACGGAGAGCTTCGACTCGGGAAAGACGGCCTTCATGAACTCGCGGAAGGAGCGGTCGAACGCGGTGTTCCCGCAGCAGCTCTCGGCCAGCAGGAAGCCGCCCTTGCGCAGGTAGGACCGCAGGTTCTCCGCGTCCTCCTTCGTCCACGCGAAGGCGGCGTGCCCCGTCACGAAGAGGGCCGAGTAGTCGAAGAGGCCCGCGTGGGAGAAGGTGACCGCGTCGCGGGCGAAGGACACCCGCAGCTTGGTGCTGTCCTTCAGGTGCTGCAGGATGTTCGGGACGACGTTCGCGTCGGGGTTCCAGTCTCCGTCGTGCTTGATCTGGGCGAGGAGGAAGGCGCCGCGCTGGACCGCGTCGGCGGGGCGCGCGGTTTCGGCGGCGATCCGGACCTCCACCTGCCGCTCGTCGCTCAGCCGCTGGTTGCCCGTCGCGTAGAGCGCGAGGTTGACGGCGAGGCGGAAGCCGATCTCGTTCGGGTCGTTGCCCAGGTCCACCGGGCAGGTGAATCCGCGCGGCGAGTAGAACACCGAGGTCCGGCAGCCGGTGAAGCCCTGGAGGAACAGCTCCTTCGAGTCCCGGATCTGGTGGCGGATCGTGTAGACCGGATGGGACGTGGGCAGCGGCACGATGCGCTTCTCGGGAAAGATCTCCGCCATCTCCGCCCGGAAGCCGCGGTCGAACTCCGCGCTGGAGCAGCAGGCCTCCGCCACGAGCACGCCGCCCTGGCGGATGAAGGTCCGCACCGTCTCCCGCTCCTGCGGCGTGAACGTCGGGGCGCTGTGGCCGTTGATGAAGAGGAGCGGCGCCTTCAGGAACTCCGACGCCGGCGCCTTCTTGTCGAGGATCTGGTAGCTCAGCCGCTGGCGCAGGATCGGCTCGGCCGCCTCGGCCCAGTGGCGCGCGTCCAGCCGGTGGATCAGCCCCTTCCCCTCCCAGCGCAGCTTGCTGAGCAGGATCGGCGCCGGCCACTTCGCGAGGAAGAGGATCGAGAAGCAGGTGTCCGACAGGCCGTAAAGCCGCCGGCCCCAGGAGCCGTCCGGCCGCTGGTCCTTCACCAGGAAGGCCGCGCCCTCGCGGTACCAGTCGTGGCTCCCGATGTACTTCAGCCCCGTCAGGACGCCGATCCGCTCGACGGCATACAGATAGTAGTAGGGCTCGGCCAGCCCGCCCTTGGCTCCGGGGTTCAGCGACACGCTCCAGGAGCGCCCCAGCCAGTCCAGGCCCCGCGCGACGCTGTCGTTCTCGACGTAGATCCCGCACTTCTCGGTCTGCGAGAACAGGTCGTTGCCCAGCAGGAAGAGGCTCGCGACGCCGGCCGCCGTCATGCTGCCGTAGGAGGCGGCCTGCCCGCGCGAGCTCCCGTAGCCCCAGCCGCCGTCCGTGTTCTGGCCGGCGCTCCAGTGCCTCCGCGCCCGGTCGAGCACCGTGGCTCCGATCGGGATCCCCGACTTCTGGGCCGCGATGAGGCCGAGGAGCGCGAACTGGCTGTTGGAGTGGTCGCCGTCGGCGCCGGTCTGGCCGCCCTTCTGGGAGATCGCGATGCCCGCCGCGTCGCGGTAGTCCCACATGCCGTTGTTCAGCTGCTTCTCGTGCAGGAAGCGGACGCAGGATTCGATGATGGGCCGGTACTTCCGCCGGTCCATCTCGTCGAGCGCCAGCGCCGTGAGCGCCACGTCATAGGTGCGGTTCAGCTCGGCGGCGGAGATGAAGGCGGCCGCGCGCTGGCATTCGTCGCGCGAGGGGTCCATCCCCGCCTTCAGCATCGCGAGCAGCGCGAGCGCCGTGTAGCCCGCGTGCTGCGTCCAGGAGCCGTTGGTGGACTGCTCCGAGAGCAGCACGCGCAGCCCCTTCTGCACGGAGCCCTGGATCTCGGCGCTGAGCTCGACGTCGCTCTTCAGGTCGAGGTCCTTCTGGAGGTCCTTCTCCTTCTTGAGGATGCGGTCGAGGATGCGCTGGAGCTCGTCGCGGGTCGAGCCGTTGGAGCGCGCGATGGCGGCCTTGAGGTCCTGGACGACGTCGCGCCCGAGGTCCTCCAGGAGCATCTTCAGGTTGAAGACGTAGTCCTGGTTGGCCGTCATGCCCATCTCGTCCTGCGCCTGCTTCTTGAGCTCCTGGATCAGGCTGTTGAGGATCACGGGCCCGGCGCCCTTGCCCATCTCCTTCAGGATCGCCATGGCCTGCGACTTCACGCCCGGGATGTCCTTGTCCTTGAAGTTCGGGAACTCGCTGGGCTGGACGTTGATCTGGTTGAGGTACTTCATGTGATTGAGGAGGTTCTGGACGTTGCCGCCGAGGTTGCCGTTGAAGTCCCCGCCGCGGCTGAAGGCGGCATACTTGTTCTGGTTCCACTGGTCCGAGAGTTCCTCGGCGTTCATCGCGCCGTGGAAGCCGTCCGCGAGCGCCAGCAGGGCCGTGCACAGCCCCAGCATCAGCGACGCGGCCGCGACCCGCCCTCTTCGCATGCCCATCAAGCCCCCCGCCGGCTCCGTGTTCCTGTCGTGTCGCGTCACAAAACAAACGGGTTGTTTCGTGACACGTCACAAAACAACCCGTTTGTTTTGTGACAGGTATCGCTACTGTCTGGAAACCCCGATCGTGTATTCGCGCAGAAGTTCGGCGAACTCCGGAGAGACCCGCGCGCGGCCGGCCTCGAGC
>JACQFK010000061.1 GCA_016200125.1 Planctomycetota bacterium | reverse complement strand
GGGGCTGCGTGACCGGCTGGCGCTCCACGACGTTCAGCGCGCGGCCTTCGACCGGCCGGAACTTCTTCGCCGGGATGGGGCCCTTGCCGTCCATCGGCTGGCCGATCGCGTTCACCACGCGCCCCAGCATCTCGCGGCCCACGGGCATCTGCACGATCTTGCCCGTGCACTTGGCGACATCGCCTTCCTTGATGCCGGCCGTATTGCCGAAGACGACGATGCCGACGGAGTCCTCTTCCAGGTTCAGCGCCATGCCGAAGATGCCGCCGGGGAATTCGACGAGCTCGCCGGCCATGACCTGGTCAAGGCCGTAGACGCGCGCGATGCCGTCACCCACCGTGAGGACCACGCCCACCGACTCCATCTTGAGGTCGGTCTGGTACCCCTGGATTTCCTTCTGGATGACGGCGCTGATCTCTTCGGGTCGGATGGCAGCCATAAACGGCTATCTCCTCTGTAGTTGCCTGAACTTCTCGCCGATTTCCTTGAGGCGGTGGTCGACCGTCCCGTCGATCACGCTGTCGCCGAACATCACGAGCATGCCGCCCTTGACCGAGGGGTCGACGCGGGCGTCGATCGCGATCTTCTTGCCGGAAAGCTTCTCGAGCTTCGTCTGGAGGCTGCTGCGCTGCGCGTCCGTCAGCGGGCGCCAGCTCTTCACCAGGATCTTGACGACGCCCTTCGACGCGTCCGCCAGCCGGTCGAACATGTCGGCGATGTCGGGGATGATGTCCTGGCGGTTCTTGTCCACGAGGAACTGGAGGAAGTCGGTGAAGGACTTCCTCGACTTCGCCTCGAAGATCTTGACGAGCAGGTTCTTTTTGACGGCGCGGGGCACGCGGGGCTGGGCGAGGAGGGCGCGGAACGCCTTGTTGGAGTTGTACGCGTCCTTGAGCGCCAGCAGGAAAGACTCCGTCTCCTCCGTGGTCCCCTCGGCGTCGGTTACCTTGAGGAGCGCGGCGGCGTAGCGCTTGGCCAGGGTCTTCTCGATCACGTCTTCTTCACCGTATCGATCTGGGCCAGGTACTTCTCCACGAGCTTCTCGTGGATCGGGTCGTTCATGGTCGTCTGCACGAGGTGCTCCGCGGCCTGGAGCGTCAGGCTCGTCGCCTCCTGCCGGAGCTCGAGGACGGCCTTGTCGCGCTCGATCTGGACCTCGCGCTTGGCCTTGTCGAGGGCCGCCTGCACCTGGGCGCCCGCGTCGGCGAGCAGCTGGGTGCGGGTGCGCTGGGCGTCGTCCAGCGCGGCCGCGAGCCGGCGCTTGGACTCCTGGTCCATCTGGGCCAGCTTCTCCTTGACCTCGGCGATCCGCCGGGCGGTCTCCTGGGTGTCCTGGTCGATCTTCTGGAAGGTGTCCTCGATCCCCTTCGTGCGGGCGCCGAGGAGCTTGCCGAGCTGGGGGAAGACCAGCTTGACGAGAACGAACGCGAGCACGGCGAAGCCGAGGCACTGGACGACGAAGGTCTTGCCCGCGCTCGCCTCCGCCATCATCAGGGGACTCACGATCAGCTCCTCTCCTGGATGAACTTCCGGACCGCGGCGCCGTGGGAGGCGGGATCGAGCCGGGTGTCCATCACCTTCTCGGCGACTTCGAGCGTGAGGCGCGTGACTTCCGCCCTCAGCTGGACCATGCTCTCCCGCTTCTCGCGCGCGATCTCGGCGGCGGCCCGCTCGGTCTCGGCCTTCGCGTCCGCCTGCGCCTTGGCGACGGAGGCCTGGGCCGCCGCCAGCGCCTCCTTCAGCATCTCCTGGGTCTTGTCGTAGCCTTCCTTGTCGACCTTGGCGATGTGGGCTTCATACTCCTTGGTCATCCGCTCGACCTCCTCCCGGTCGTGGCGGATCGAGTCCTGGGCCTTCTTGATCTCCTCCTCGCGCCGCTGCATGTGGCCCAGCGCCCGTCCGAACAGAATCCGGGCCAGCAGCAGGAAGGTGGTCACGAAGATCACCACCTGCGTGGCGACGACCAGGCCGTTGATGCCGAGGTCGTCCAGGAGACTGCCGGACGCGAGGAGCGAGACCGTCATCGACTAGACGATCTTGCCGCCCCACATGAAGCAGATCAGGAGCATGTAGATGACCAGCGTTTCGATCAGCGCGAGGCCGATGATCATCATGCCCTGGATGCGGGCGCCCGCTTCCGGCTGACGCGCGACAGCGTCGACCGCCTTGGCGATGGCGTTGGACTGGCCGAGCGCGCCGCCGAACGCCGCGATCGCGAGACCGAGGCCGAGCGCGAGGCCGAGGGACCGGGCGGAGCCGTTGTCGTGGGCCGCCTTCTCCTGCGCCGCCGCCTCCGCCGCGAACGCGGGCACTCCCAGCATCGCCACGATGGCGAGCACTGCCAAACCCTTCTTGAGCATCAGAAACCCTCCATTCCTCTAGGTTCTCTATCAATGATGCGCGCCCTGCGCATGCTTCTCGTCGTGGGGTTCGTCGCCGTGACCGTGGCCATCGTCGTGGCCGCCCTCGTGGACGACCTTCGAGGCGATGTAGATCGTGGACAGCGTGGTGAAGATGAACGCCTGCAGGAAGCTCGTGAAGAGCGCGAGCAGCAGCATCGGGATCTGGACCGGGAACCAGCCGCCGAGGCCCATGAGCTGCTCGATGACGTTGTCCTCGCCGAAGATGTTGCCGAAGAGGCGCAGCGAGAGAGACATGGGCTTGGCGAGTTCGCCGATGATCTCGACGGGGATCATGAGGAGCATCAGGGGGAAGGCCGTGCCTGCGGTGTAGTGCTTCATGTAGGGCCAGAGGCCCGTGTCCCGGATCGCGTAGGCCTGGACCATGACGATCGTGGTGAGGCCCATGGCGGCGGTCGTCGAGAGCGTCATCGTGGGCGAGCGGAAGCCGGGGATGACGCCCAGCATGTTCATGGTGAAGATGAAGAGGAAGAGCGAGCCCAGGTAGGGGAGGTAGCGGTCCCCCTGGGCGCCGGGGATGAAGCCGTGGACCATCCCGCGGAGGAGGCCGACGACCCACTCGAAGACGTTCTGGATGCCGCGGGGCACCCGGTTGTACTCCTTCGTGGCCAGCGAGGCGCAGACGATGAGGAGGACCGCGCCGATCAGCGAGAAGCCGATGGCGTCGAACCAGAACTGGCCGAGGACGGGGTCGTCGAAGCGCCGCCGCCCTCGTGGCCGCCGCCGTGTTCCTGGAGGAGCAGCATCTAGGCGGGCTCCTTCGAAGGGGAGGAAGAGCTCCAGAGGCTCCCCAGGAGGAGGATGAAGGCGACGGCGGTCATGCCGGCCATGACGCCGACGGGGCTGACAATGTGTCGGGTGACGCAAAGGTAGAGGGCGCCCGCGTAGAGCGCCATCTTCAGGGCCAGAAGGACGACGGCGAGGAGGCGGCCCCGCTTCGTGGCCAGGGCCCGTTGGACGATCCAGGTCCAGGAGGCGAAGGGGGTCGCGCCGAGGAGGAATCCGAGGAGGAGCCCGCCGGCAAAGGAGAGGGGGGCGCCCAGCAGGGCGGCCACGCCGGCCGAAACCAGCAACAGCAGCGCCGCACCCAGGAGCAGCCGCTTGAGGTGCCTGCTGTCGATCATTTCAGGTTACGCGAAACCGTGCGAAAGAGTCCCACGAACCCCGCTGCCGTTCCCAGGAGGACGCCGACAACCACCAGCCATGGGCTCGTCCCCAGCCTTCGATCGAGATAGCTACCCAGGAAGTACCCTG
>JACQFK010000145.1 GCA_016200125.1 Planctomycetota bacterium | reverse complement strand
CCCCCTCGGCGGACGCGAAGAGGCCGCCGATCAGCGACGCGCCGAGGAACTTGAGCGCGAGCACCGCGGCCAGGAGGACGGCCGCCGAGGACAGGTCGGCGCTGCGCGCCACCTGTCCGCGCTCACGGGCTTCCTCGCGCCGCCGCGGCGGCGCGGGCTCCGTCCGTTCCTCGTCTCTCTCTTCAGCCACGATCCACCCTTATCCGCCGAGCATCCCGACGAGCGCCTGCACCGCCGCCGACTGCCGCAGCTGGCGGTTTTCGAAGCCGGCGACGAACAGCCCCACGCCGAGAGCCACCACGATGAAGCCGACGGCGATCCGGAGCGTGAAGCTCGTCGCGAAGATGTTCATTTCCGGCGCCGTGCGGGCCATGAACGCCACGGCGATCGTCACCAGGAAGAGCGTCACCAGCGCGGGGGCCGCGATCTCGATCCCCATGCGGAACACGTCGCGCATCAGCGTGTCCGAGAGGTGGAGCGCGGCGCCCTTGGAGAACTGGAGGCCCAGCATCGGGACCGCGCGGAAGCTGTCCGAGACGGCGCCGATCAGGAGGTGATGGCCGTTGATGAGCAGGTAGACGAGGGCGGCCAGGAGCATCTTGAACTGGCCCACGATCGAGATCTGCTCGTTCAGCATCGGATCGAGGAGATTCGCCTGGAGGATGCCCAGCTCCTGGTCGATCAGGTGGCCGCCGAACTGGACGCCGGCGAAGAGCATCGCCGAGGCGAAGCCGATGAGGAGGCCGACGGCCAGCTCCCAGGCCACGGCGAGGGCGAGGACCGTCCCCTCCAGCGCCGCCGCGCCGGCCGGTGCCTGCGCCAGGGGGAGGAAGAGCAGCGAGAGGACGAGCGATAGGAAGATCTTCACCGTCGCGGGCGCCGCTGCGCTCCCGAAGACGGGGGCCAGCATCATCACGCCCGTGACGCGGAAGAAGACGAGCAGGAAGAGCGGCCCGCCGGCCGTCACGGCCTCGAGAATCTTGTCCATACGCTACCGGAACCACATCCCCATGTCCTTCACGAGCTCGTGGGTGTACTCCGCGAGCACCGCGAGGATCCAGGGGAGCATGATGAAGACCACCGCCGCCACCGCGAACATCTTGGGCACCTGGTTGAGCGTGGGATCCTGGAGCTGGGTCGCCGCCTGCAGCAGGCTGATGAGCGCGCCGACCACGAGGGCGGAGATCAGCACCGGGAACGAGAGCTTGACCGCGACCCAGAGGGCCTCGCGTCCCAGGTCGACCGCCAGACTCAGATCGCCGCTGTCCATCAGAAGAAGCTCTGCACGAGGGAGCCGATCACCAGGTGCCATCCGTCCACGAGGACGAAGAGCAGGATCTTGAAGGGAAGCGAGATCAGGAAGGGGGGCAGGACCATCATCCCCATCGAGATCAGCGCGGCCGAGACCACCAGATCGATCACCAGGAAGGGCAGGAAGAGGGCGAAGCCCATGATGAAGGCGCGCCTCAGCTCGCTGATCAT
This sequence comes from Planctomycetota bacterium, assembly GCA_016200125.1. The sequence goes on along the minus strand of JACQFK010000145.1, from coordinate 12,617 downwards.
GAAGGAGGGGATGAGGACCGTGGTCGGGACGTCGTCCTGCATCCAGGGCCGGCCGTCCTTCGGGCGGGGCTGCTTCGACACGTCCATGAAGAGCCGGATGTCCTGGACCCGGGCCTGCCGGAACATGAACTCGCGCAGGTGGCCCTCGGCGCGCTGGAAGGCGGCCGACTGGGAGATCTGCTGGGAGGGGCTCGTGCTCGTGTAGGGGTCGAGCGCGTCCTTCTTGATCGCCGCGAAGGTCGGGGTCATCACCATGAAGGTCAGGAAGAGCGAGAGCCCCGTGATCACCTGGTTCGGCGGCAGCTCCTGGGTGCCGATCGCGCGGCGCACGAAGGAGAGCACGATCACGATCCGCGTGAACGAGGTCATCATGACCAGGATCGCGGGGGCGACGGAGAGGATCGTGACCGCGAGCACGATCTCGAGCGTCGTGGAGATGTTCTCGGGCTTCTGCGCGTCCTTGACGTGCTGAACCAGGTCTGCTGCGCCCTTCTGGGCCGCCGGGGCGGGCTTCGCCGGGCGCTCCTGGGCGGCGGAGGCAGGGAGGGAGCGGCTCATCGCCAGGGCGATGAGACAGACGCCCGTGCAGAGTCCCCCTCTCCGGATCACGATTCCCCTCTCAGGCGCGCCAGGCGCGAACGGTCTTGCGGATCTCGGCCAGCTCGTCGGCGATCGACGCGAACACGCGCTCCTCGCGCCGCCCCTCCTTCGCCGGGGCTTCGGAGGCCGGGGCCTCCTCGCCGCGGAGGCCTTCGCGGAGCGAGCGGTCAAATTCCGTGCGGAGCGAGTCGTCCTTCCGCGCCGGCAGGTTGGCGCGGAGCTGGGCCACCTCGTCCGGCGAGGCGAACTCGCCGAGGGCCGACAGGTGGTCGCGCGTGGAGCCGACCAGGAAGACCTTGGAGCCGGCCTCGATCAGGAGGAGCTCCTGCTTCTGGCCGATGGGCTTGCGGGCCAGGACCTGGATCGCGCCGGAGCCCGAGAGCAGGCGGGAGTTCTTCCCGAAGCGCTTCAGGAGCAGGAAGGCGCCGCCGAGGAGGCCCACGACCGCGAAGGAGCCGACGATGAAGCCGGCGACGCTCGGGCCGGGCTCGGGCCGCTCCTCGAGGGGCCGCGGCGCGGGGCGGAGCGGCTCGGCGGGGATGGCGAGGGCCGCGGAGGGTTTGGCCTCCGGGGCCTGAGCGGGCTCGGCGGCGGGCGGGGACGACAGGGGGGACGGGAGCGTGAGGGGGACCTCGGCGCTGTCCGCGGGGGCCTCCTGCGGGGCGGCGGCGAGGGCGATGCACGCGACGATCGCCGCGAGTCCCATTCTTCCCCCCTCTTCTCTCACTCGGGACGACCTCCGTCCCGCCCAAATTATAACTTACAAATCATAAATGACAAACCGGAATCGAGAAAAATGTTCGGAAACCAAACGGTGGGGGCGGAGGGAGCCCGGCGCGCCGGCGCTAATTCCGCTGGCGCCGGTCGTGGAAAACTTCGCGGAGGATCTCCGCGGCGGTGGAGGCGTCGGGGTGGCCTTCCTTCTCCAGGCGCTTGGAGAATTCATTCACGATGTCCACGGTCTCCTCGTGCGTGATCTTCGTGCCGCCGTGGACGAGGTAGTCCTTTCCCTTCGTGACCCGCTCCTTGCCGTCGCTGCGGAAATCCTTGCCGATCACGAAGTGGCGCCGCTTGTCTTTCCTGGAGGCCATGCTGCGGAAATTGTAGCCCAAGGGGGGGATGAAGAGAACGGCTTTGTGTCAAAACGAGCGGCGGGTCGTCGAAGGCGGCTTGATCGGGTCGATCGGCCGCAGCGTCACCGGTCCGCCCCGCACCGCCGTCATGTGCTCGCGCACCGAACTCTTCATGCGCTGCAGCGAAAGGCCGGCCACTTCGAAATCCCCGTAGTACGAGAGATGGACGAACTTCGCGTGGCCTTCGAGCGCGCGGCCGCCGACCGGGGGGAGCGCCACGGTCAGGTCGCGCCCGAGGGGATTGTCCTTGGCGTAGTTGAAGAAGAAATGCTGGGGGTGGACGCCGTGCGCGAGGTAGGCGTGCGCGACCGGCCACGCGGGCCGGCGGTACTCGATCCGCAGACCGTTGTCGCTCACGTCGAGCAGCGTGGCCTCCTTCACCGGCAGCGGGCTCGAGAGGAACTTGTCCTGCAGGGTGCAGAGGAGGTGGCCGCCCTCGCGGGGCTGGGTCCGCCGCTCCTTGAGGAGCGTGGCCTTGAGCTTCACCGGCCGGCCGAAGGCCTGGAGGGTGCTGTGGAGGCGCTCCAGCATGACCTCGCGCTTGACCGGCATCGGGATGCTGCCGTTGGCGCCGCCCGTGATCGCCTTGAAGACCTCGGACTTCCGCCCCTCCGGCGCCGTCACCATCACCGCCAGGGACTTGAACAGCTCGGACTTGCGCAGGATCGGGAGCGCCGCGGGCGCCTCCGCGAGGTCCAGGATGATCAGGTCGATCAGCATCCGCTGGAAGTCGGCCTGCGACACGTCCGCCCAGCGGCGGTCGATCACCTCGTGGCCCTCGACGGCGCAGATGTTCATCATCAGCGCGCGCTGGAAGTCGTCGTGGATCGTCACCAGGATCTTCGATCTCGGCGCCAGGATCGGCATCACCGCGCGGGCCGTGCCGTCGGCCCAGGTGAGGGCGGAGTCGGGCCGCGGCGGATGCGGCGGATACTGGGGGATCAGGCTCAGGTAGGACAGGGCCTGCTCGGGCCCGCCCCTCATCCCCCGCTTCTTGATGGTCACGGGGCCGGAGGCGGTGCGGAGGTCGCCTTCCAGGATCGGGGCGTCGATGAAGGTGCCGGGCGGGCAGAGGACGTCGCCCCCGCGGTCGAAGATGTTGTCGACGAGGACGTCGCCGATCGCCAGATCGCCCACGTCCACGATCTGCGTGGACAACTCCCGCTGGCCCTCCAGCTCGCTCTCGCCCTTGTCGGAGAAGTAGACGAGCTGGATGCCCGCCTGCTTCATCGCCTGGATCTCGAGGGGGGTAATCGGGCTTCCGGCGTTGTGCAGCTTGGTGCCCGAGAAGTGGAAGACGCGCGTGAGCGTCACCGCGCCGCGGAGGCGGGTGATCTCCTCCCGGAGGGCATCGAAGCTGATCTCCCTCATCGAATCACCGTATCTCCCCCGCCGCGCCCCCGGAGCTGAGGAACATCCGACAGCTCACGACCGACGGCACCCACGCCGAGGCCTACTTCTCCTACGACGGGAAGAAGCTGGTCCTCATGGCCCAGCGGGCGGGCGACAAGGCGGACCAGATCTACGAGCTCGATCTGTCGACGAACGCCCTCACCCGGATGAGCACGGGCGGCGGGCGCACCACCTGCGGCTACTTCCTGCCGGACGGCCGCATCCTCTATTCGTCGACCCACCACCACGGCGCCGAGCCCCCCGCCCCGCCCGACCATTCCAAGGGCTACGTCTGGGGCCTCTACCGGACCTACGACCTCTTCCTCCGCGAGAAGGACGGGACGCTGAAGCAGCTGACGGACAGCGACGGCTACGACGCCGAGACGACCGTCTCGCCCGACGGCCGGCGCCTGGTCTTCACGTCGCACCGCGACGGCGGGATCGGGCTCTACACCATGAACGTGGACGGCAGCGACCTGAAGAAGGTGAACCATCGCCCCGGCTACGCGGGAGGCGCCTTCTTCTCCCCCGACGGCAAGTGGATCGTCTACCGCGCGTCCTTCCCAAAGACCGACGAGGAGAAGGCCGACTTCGAGAAGCTGCTCTCCGAGCGGCTGCTCCGCCCGGGCAACCTCGAGATCTACCTCGCGCGACCGGACGGCTCCGAGGAGAGGCAGCTCACGAACAACGGCGCGTCGAACTGGGCGCCGAGCTTCCACCCGGACGGGAAGACGATCGTCTTCGCGTCGAACGTCCATGCCCCCAAGGGCGGACGCTTCTCGATCTACGCGATGAACGTCGACGGCTCCGGCCTGCGCCGCCTCACCGACTACGACGGCTTCGACGGCTTCCCCTGCTTCTCGCCCGACGGCACGAAGCTCGTCTTCATCTCCAACCGCAACGGGAAGGATCCGCGCAAGGACCTCAACGTCTTCATCGCCGACTGGAGGTAGCCATGTCCCGCGTCGCCGCGATCGAGCCCGCCCAGGCCGACCCCTCCCTCAAGGACCTCTTCGCCGACTTCATCCGCGAGCGGGGGGCGGTCCCCAACATGTTCCGCACGCTCGCCCACGATCCGAAGATCCTGCAGACCTGGTTCGACATGTTCCGCGCGACGCTCCGCGAGGGCGAGGTGACGACGCGCGTGAAGGAGATGGTGGCGGTCCGCGTGTCGCACCTCAACCAGTCGCGCTACTGCCTCGGCTCGCACACCGGCCTGGCGAAGCGCTTCGGGGTCACCGAGGCGCAGGTGGGCTGCCTGACGGACGCGAGCAGCGCGACCTTCAGCCCCGCCGAGCAGGCCGCGATCGCCTACGGGGAGGAGCTCACCCGGAACCCGGCGGGGGTTTCGGACAAGACCTTCGCCGAGCTGCGGAAGCACTGGAACGAGCGCCAGATCGTCGAGATCACGGCGGTCGCCTGCATGTTCAACTCCTTCAACCGCTTCAACAACGCCCTCGGCGTCGACCTCACGGTCTACCCCCAGAAGCTGGGCTGAAGGTCACCAGGTGGGGGAGAGCTTGAGGGCGGCGGCGAGGCGGCGCAGGTAGTCGGCGCGGCTGATCTCCAGGGCGCCGAAGCGCGCGGTGTTGGGAAGGACCTGCTGGATGTCGAGCAGGCCGAAGCCGCGGGCCTTCAGATGGTCGACCAGCCGGACGACGCAGGCGCCGCTGGCGTTGCTCACCTTGTGGAACATCGACTCGGCCATGAACGCGCCGCCGATGTGGACGCCGTAGAGTCCCCCCGCAAGCCGGCCCTCCTTCCAGGCCTCCACCGAGTGGGCGCGGCCCCGCCGGTGGAGCGCGACGTAGGCCGCGCGGATCTCCGCCGAGATCCAGGTCACCGGCCGCGCGCAGCCGTCGATCACCCCCTCGAAGTCCCGGTCGAAGGCGAACTCGAACTGCTTCATGTACCGCAGCAGCCGCCGCGGGGCGTGGAAGGCGTCGAGCGGGATGATCCCGCGGGGATCCGCGTCGTACCACGCGACGCCCCCCTCGGAGGGATCGGCCATCGGGAAGAGCCCGCGCCGGTAGGCGGCCAGGATGGTCTCGGGGTCGAGATTCACGGCGGCGTCAGCGTCCCTGGGCGATCGCGCGGAAGCGCAGCATCATGCCGCCCACCAGCAGGAGCGTCCCCCCCAGATAGAGGACCAGGTTGGCCAGCACGACCTGCTCCCGGGCCAGCTCCGGGGCGTGGTCCGCGAAGAAGACCCGGATCGGATGGAGCGCGAAGGCGGCGAACTGGACCGCGGGGATGAAGGCCAGCGCCGAGCCGGCGATGAGATTCATGAGCACCGGGATCCCGACCAGGAGGAAGAGGAGCAGGGCCGCCGTGGTCACGAAGGCCGTTCGGTAGCTCCGCGACCACATCGAGACCGCCGAGGCCAGCACGTAGGAGAACGCGAGGAACGCGCCGACCATCGGCACGATCCAGAACGAGAACTCGCCGCTCCTCAGGAGGACGGCGAACCCGATTGCGATGAACACCGCGAGGGCGACGCTCTCGGCGCCCATCACGCCCGAGAGCAGCTTCGCCCCCACGACGTCCGACGTGCGCAGCGGCGTGCTGAGCAGCATCTCGAAGCCCCGCCGCTCCCGTTCGAGCGCGAAATGGCCGGAGGCCACCGCGACCCCGAGGATGAGCGCCACGGGACAGAGGACGAAGAGCTGGACGAGGGCGCTCTGCGGCTCGCCGAAGAGGCAGGCCAGCGTCAGCAGCGAGAAGAGGATCAGGAGCACCGCCCGCGCCGCCGGCACGAGGCGGACCTGGCGCAACGCGCACTCCTTCCAGAGCAGCGGCCAGGATTCCCACACGGGGCCCGGCGGCTCCCTCCAGAGGATGTCGTTGGGATTCTCCTGCGGGTCCCGCGTCACGGGGCTCTCCATGAGCTTCGACGCCTCGCGCGTCAGGTTCAGCAGCTTCCCCGCCGCGCCCAGGTAGAGCCAGGCGACCCAGAGCGAGACGAGCGTCGCCCCGATCCAGCCGTGCGAGCTGACCGGACCCGAGCGCGCCGGATTCGCCGCCGCGGCCCAGGCGCAGTAGGGATGGATCCAGACCGGGATGTCGCCCGGGGAGAACCCGTTCGGCGACAGCATCCACCCGGTGAAGATCCCGTAGGGAATCGCGGACAGCTGGAGGACCAGGTAGGCCCGGAAGGCGGCCTCGACCACCGTCCGGTCCCGCAGCGAATAGTGGATCGCCATCGCCGCCGCGATCGCGGACAGGACCATCGAGAGGCAGAAGCACCACGCGATGTCCTCCACGCCGACGCCGCCCAGGTAGACGGAGATCGCCATCGCCGGCGAACTGCTGAGGGCCAGGGTGAGCGTCTCGAGCATCACGGCCTTCCACTTGCCGGCGACGATCCGGTCCCCCGTCAGGGGGGTCAGCAGGAGCATCTGGAGCGTCCCCTGGCGGGCCTCGCGGTGCACGACGTCGGCGGCCGCGACCGCCGCGGTCAGCGGAAGGAAGAGCATCTGGAGCCAGGTGAAGGCGTCGAAGAGCTTCCTCCCCAGGAAAGCGTACTCGGAGGTCGTAGGCGTGGCGCCCCCGTCGAGGAGCGGCGAGGCGACCGAGTAGACGAGGATGCCGGCGATGGCCACGTAGAAGATGCGGCCGAAGAAGGTCCGCCCGCGGCGGGACATCCCGCCGAGTTCCTTGACGACCACCGGGTCCGGGAGCGGAAAGAGGAGGTTCACGGCGCTGCTTCAGGCTACCACACCCGGGGCCGCCCCGCGCTCTGGGGAAAAAAAAGCCCCGGCCTTTCGACCGGGGCTTTCTCGCTAAGATTCTAAGTATCAGTGACTCCCGCAGCAGGCGAGAGCACGCCTGCTCCCGTTAACTGGGGAGCCTCCGCATACTTTGACCACTCCGCACTGGATCACCTCCTTCCTCGCAGGGAGGGACGCGCCTCGAATACGGCCGGCGCCCCCTCTGACGCATCGGCCGGCGTATCTTTAGCCCCCACTGCGTATGCGGGGATTATAGCTCACGAGATTCTAGTTTGCAGGGTCTTTTGCACTCGAAATCTCGAGCTTGAGGCCCTTCTCGTCGGTCAACTTTCCCGCCACCGTGACCAGCGTCTTCCCCCCTTCGACCAGCTTTTTCAGCGCGTCGTTGGGCACGAGGTCGTACTTCTGGTTCGAGCCGCGCGCCTTGAGGGACCACTGGTCGCCGGCCCGTTCCACCGTCCCCGTGATGGACGTGATCTCCATGCTGTTGTAGGGATAGTCCTCGTCGCCCTTGGTCTCCTTCTTCAGGTCCTCGAGCATCTTGCGGACCTGCGCGGGAAGGACGGACTTTTCTTCGGAGATCTTGAGGTTGAAGTAGAACTTGGATTCGCGATCGAAGCCGAGGACCTTGGCCGCCTGGACTCCCGGAATCTTCACGAGACGCGCTTCCAGCACGTCGATGCAGCTGGGGCCTCAGACGTCGTCGATCTTCACCCGCGCGGTGTACGCAGGCCCGTCCGCATTCACCGGAGAGGCGGCCGCCGCGGCCGATTCCGCCTTGGCGTCGCAGCCCCAGAGCGCCCCGGCCAGGGCGACCGCGGCCAACATCGTTTTCATCGCTTCACCCCCGTCTAAGGACTCTGCATCATTGTACGTCCTTCGGCTTCGCCGCGCGCCTACGAATCGACGGCCCGGCGCCCCTCCTGGAGGAACTCCTCGAGCAGGTGAAGGTTGGCGAGCGACGCCGGGAGGGAAAGCAGGCGTCCCGGCCCGACGGACAGATCGAGGCCGCCCCGGCCGTTCCACTCCGTCCGCTCCAGATCCTCCCAGGGGATCCGGTCCCGGCCGTCGAGGCGGCGGACCTCAATTCCTTCGCGGCGCAGCGTCACCCGCGTCCCCAGCCCGCTGGCCCGCTTCCGCAGCCCCCACAGCCAGCTGCCGGCGAAGAAGAGGATGACGAAGGAGAAGCCGCGGATCCGGCGTTCGAGCAGCGTCGCCAGGCAGAACCAGGTCATCCCCGTCAGGACCAGCACCGCCGCGAGATAGGCCAGGTGGGCCTTCCAGCGTCCTCCCGGCATTCGGAAGGTCAGGGTGCCGTCGCGCAGCGCGCGGGCCTGCAGCTTCTCGCGGATCCCCTCGAGCTGCGGCATCGAGGCCTCGCGCGCGGGATAGAGGTCGTCGTAGGGCCCGGCGAAGCGGATCATCCGGCCGCCGCCCCGCAGTTCGAATTCCGTGTCGCCGAGGAGGAAGACCTCGTCGATCTCCGACCACTCCAGGCGCATCACGACCCGGCCGGCCGAGCGGCGGAATTCGACGCCCTGCCCGTCCACCCGGTAGCGCGTCCGCCAGCGCCGCCAGGTAAGGACGATCAGCAGGACCGCGCCGAGCGCCGCCCCGGGGAGGAAGAGGGCGGGAGGCTTCGCGAGGCGGGGGTACAGATCGGCCGCGAACAGGGCGACGGCGATGAGGGAGAGGATGACCGCGAGGCTCGCCTCACCCAAGGCCCGGCCGAGACGGAACCGGCACTCCACGGTCTCCATCTTCCGGGATTCTATCAAACATTCCTGTTGAAAACCGGGGCAGAATCCGTCATCTTTATTCCTTGTATGCGATGCCTCCGTTTCCTCCCGATCCGAATTACGTGCCACGGACCGCGGCTCGGCACCCTTTAGCCGTCTGGTTCGTGAAGTTGCGTCGCTTACACCCATTCTAGAACCCAACGGCAGGCTCTTCGCCTGTCTTTCGAGGAGGTCGGCACCATGGCACGGCTCGTGAAGATCTACGACACGACCCTAAGGGACGGGACCCAGGGGGAAGGCGTGAACTTCTCCATGGAGGACAAGGTCCGGATCGCGAAGCGTCTCGACCAGTTCGGAGTCCACTATATCGAAGGCGGCTGGCCCGGCTCCAATCCCAAGGACGTCCGCTTCTTCCAGCAGATGCAGAGCGTCACGCTCAAGACCGCGAAGCTCGCCTCCTTCGGCTCGACCCGGCGCCCCGGCACGCCCGCGGCGGCGGACGCCAACCTGCAGCGGCTCGTCGAATCGCGCACCCCGGTCACGACCATCTACGGCAAGAGCTGGGACTTCCAGGTCATCGAGGCGCTCAACACGACGCTCGAGGAGAACCTGGCGATGATCGCCGACTCGGTCGCCTTCCTCCTCCCCCACTTCGAGGAGGTGATCTACGACGGCGAGCACTTCTTCGACGGCTTCAAGAGCAACAAGGAGTACGCGATCAAGTCGCTGCTGGCCGCGGAGGCGGCGGGGGCGAAGTGCCTGGTGCTCTGCGACACCAACGGCGGCACGATGCCCAGCGACGTGGTCGAGATCTTCGGCGAGGTGAAGAAGCGCGTCCGGGCGCCGCTCGGCATCCACGTCCACAACGACGGCGAATGCGCGGTGGCCAACTCGCTGGCCGCGGTGCTCGAGGGCGCGGTCCAGGTGCAGGGGACCATCAACGGCGTGGGCGAGCGCTGCGGCAACGCGAACCTCTGCTCGGTCATCCCGAACCTCATGCTGAAGCTCGGCTTCGACGCGATCCCGAAGGAGCGGCTGGCCGACCTGCGGGACCTCTCGCGCTTCGTCTCGGAGATGTACAACCGCCAGCCCTTCCAGCACCAGCCCTACGTCGGCGACTCGGCCTTCGCCCACAAGGGCGGGATGCACGTCGCCGCGGTGACGAAGCACCCGCAGACCTACGAGCACGTCGACCCGACGCTCGTGGGCAACAACCGGCGCGTCCTGGTGTCGGAGCTCGCGGGCCAGTCGAACGTGCTCTGGAAGGCGGCGCAGTCGGGGATCGACCTCAGCAAGAACACGCCCGAGACTCGGCAGATCCTCTAGACGCTCAAGGAGCTCGAGAACCAGGGCTACGAGTTCGAGGGGGCCGAGGGCTCCTTCGAGCTGCTGATGGAGAAGGCGCGCGGCAAGCGCGGGTCGAACTTCGACCTCGAGGCCTGGCGCGTGGTGGTGGAGAAGCGCGGCGACGCGGCGCCGGTCTCCGAGGCCACGATCAAGCTCAGCGTGAAGGGGATCCCCGAGCACACCGCCGCCGAAGGCAACGGCCCGGTGAGCGCGCTCGACGCGGCGCTGCGCAAGGCGCTCGACCAGTTCTACCCGAACCTGAAGACGATGTCGCTGCGCGACTACAAGGTCCGCATCCTCGAGGGGACGCAGGGCACCTCGGCCAAGACCCGCGTGCTGATCACCTCGGGCGACGGCCACGAGACCTGGGGCACGGTCGGCGTGGGCCACAACATCATCGAGGCTTCCTGGCAGGCGCTCGTCGACTCCGTGGACTACAAGCTGCGGATGGACGAGAAGCGGGCGAAGAAAGAGACCTCGAAGCACACGGTGCCCGGAAACCCGTAGGAACCAAGGACCAAGTACCAGGTACCCAGTACCAGGAGAACTCCGAGGACCCTGGAGGGGTCAACCCCTTCCAGGGTCCTTTTCATTTCAGCGGGAGCCGTACTCCTGACCTACCACGACTCCGTTCTTGAACGTCAGGATCAGTTTGAGTCCGATCGAGTAGGACCATCCGAGCGTGAATTCTTTCGGAGCGACCTCTGTCCCCTGTCGGCTATCGGAGTACGGCTTCCCAATCATCGACACCACCTGACTCTCATTCATCCTTTTGAAGTTCCGCCGGTATCCGACCGTCGATCCGTAGAAGTATCCGCCCAGGAGCAGGATCGCGGCGGCGGCGATCCACACGGCTCTGATCGTCCAGCGTCGAACGACGGGATCTTCCGCGATGTCGGAGGACATGCTTCGATTGTACCCGCCCCTGGTCCCTGGTCCCGGGTACCTCCCCGAAAATATTCCAGATTGAATTCCGATTTGGACTTGCTTTCTGTAAGTTACGATATATATTTTATGTGCTCAGGCGCCGCCTCCGCGGGAACGGAGGGACGCCCTGGAGGAGAGAGAGAGGGGGCCCGCCATGTCCGATTCCGCGTTCCGCCATCGCGACACCGAGATCGATTCCTACCTCGGCGAAATCCGGGGCGTCCCGCTGCTCACCGCGCAGGAGGAACGGAGCCTCGCGCTCCGGCTCCGCCGGATCAAGTCCAAGGACGACGGCGAGCGGCGCGACGCCCTGGAGGCCCGCGAGCAGTTCGTGAAGGCCAACCTCCGGCTCGTCGTCAACATCGCCCGCGCGTTCCGGAACCGCGGCCTCCCCTTCGGCGACCTGGTCGCCGAGGGCAATCTCGGCCTCCTCCGCGCCATCGAAGGGTTCGACCCGCGCAAGAAGTGACGCTTCTCCACCTACGCCACCTGGTGGATCCGCCAGGCCATCCGCCGCGCGCTCGCCAACTCCGTCCGCACCGTCCGAGTCCCCATCTACATGGCCGGCATCGTCGCCAAGTGGAAGAACGCGGAGAACGAGGCCTCTCAGCGCCTCGGCCGCAAGGCGACCGCCACCGAGGTCGCCGGAACCGACGAGCCCATGACCGACCGCCAGCACTGGGCCATCGACGCCGCGGACCGCACCTGGAACCCCGTCAGCCTCGACTCCCAGCGCTCGACCTGCGAGATCGCCGACCGGAAGGAGGACTCCTCCCCCGACCTGGCCGTCGGCTCGCGCATGGAATCCGCCGCGCTCCACGGGCTCCTCGGCGCCATGGGACGCCGCGAGGCGACGATCCTGAGGATGCGCTTCGGCCTCTACGACGGCGAGCAGAAGACCCTGAGCGAAGTCGGCCGCAAGCTCCGCATCACCCGCGAGCGGGTCCGCCAGATCGAGAAGGCGGCGCTGGAGAAGCTCCAGTCACGCCTCATCGTCTCGGGCGAGGAACGGCGCCGTGTTTCGTAGGAGGAAGAGCCCGCCCGCTCAGGGCTTCGCCGAGAAGACCATCCGGACGGCGCTCCGCCTCTGCGGCTTCATCCTTCCAGGGCCTTCCGGGCCGCGGCGAGCGCCTCGTCGAGCGTCCTGACCTCCCCGTCGAGCTGGAGCTGGAAGACGCGGCCCGTGATCTCGCCGATCCGCGGGCCGGGTGAAAGGCCCATCTCGAGCAGGTGGCGGCCCAGCAACAGGGGCTTCGGGCCCTCCTTCGCCACCGACAGCGCCTTCGCCCGCTCGAGGAACCATTCCTGGCCCGAGGCGTCGGGCTCCGGCGCGCCCTCCTTCCGCCTTCCGAGCGAATCGGCCTTCGCCACCCGGTACAGCAGGTCGAGCTCGCACTTGAGCGCCAGGCGCCGGAACGCCGAGTCCCCCACCCGGTCGCGCTCCCGCGACAGCAGCCCGGGCTTCAGATGGTTCGCCACGATCGCGATCACCTGCCCGCGCACGTCGTAGCCCTCCATCGTCCGGACGTTCAGCCGGTCGAGGATGCGCTCCGTGGGCGCCACGCCGGCCTCCTCGTGGTCGAGCGAACGGATGCGGCCGTCGATCACCTTCGTCGTCGGCGGCTTTCCGACGTCGTGGCAGAGCGTGCCCAGCATGACGACCGCCCGGCGCGGAGGGCTGAGATCGGCGAGGTAGCCCGCCGCCAGGTCCATCGCCTGCAGCGTGTGGACCCAGACGTCCCCCTCCG
>JACQFK010000144.1 GCA_016200125.1 Planctomycetota bacterium | reverse complement strand
GTCCGGCTTCAAGGGCGGCGGCTGGGCGGAGAACGCCTTCGCGGGCTCCGGCGGACCCTGGGACAGCCACCAGGGATTCATCGTCGACGCGGGCGCCGGTCCCGGCGGCATGCAGCCCGCCCGCGGCCACCGCAAGAACATGATGGCCGCCTACCGGGAGATCGGCCCCGGCGGCGTCCCCAACGGCCGCGGCCTCTCGGTCACCCACGACTTCGGCTCCCGCGACGTCCGCATGGCCGGCGGCGTGGTCTACATCGACGCCAACGGCAACAACTTCTACGACATCGGCGAAGGCGTCGGCCAGGTCACCATCAGCTCCAGTGACGGCGGCTCGATCGCCACGTGGAAGAGCGGCGGCTACACCCTCGACCTCAAGGGCCAGAAGGACGTGGTCCTCACCGCCTATCTCGCCGGCGAGAAGTTCACGAAGTCCTTTCCCGCCGGCAAGGACAACGTCAAGTTCGACTGGATCGTCCCCAAGGAGATCCCCCTCAAGGCCGCCGACAAGCTGCTCGACGCGGCCGACAAGGCCAAGGAGACCCCGAAGCAGTTCGCCGCGCTGGTCGCGCTCCACCTGGGCGCGAAGAACCTCTACCTCGACGCCGACCGGAAGAAGCGCGTCCAGGAGCTCACGAAGGAGGTCGGCGCCCAGCTCGACGCCGCGCAGAAGGCGGTGACCGACGCGCTGAAGGACCCGGAAGCCGCGGGCCTGAAGAAGATCATCAACGAGGAGCACAAGGCCTTCAAGGGGACCGAGGCCGACTCCTGGTTTGCCGATGCGGAGACGATCGGCAAGCTCAAGCGCGGCGTCGCTCATTTCCAGAAGACTGCCGGGCCCAAGTTCGAGGACAAGGAGAAGAAGGACTTCATCGCCGCCCTCGAGGCCGAGGGCGCGCGCCTCAAGACGCTTCACTTCAAGGCCGAGCTTTCAGGTCTGATTTCGAAGGTGAAATCGCTGTGAGAACCGCCCTGCTGCTGCTGGCGCTCGCGCTTCCGTCCCCCCAGGACGAGAAGCCCCTTCCGATCAAGATCGTCCCCCAGGACTCGCAGACGGCCTACCAGGCACAGCTCCTCGGCGACCTCGACCGTCCGGTGGGCGAAGGCCTGACGCTGGGCGGCGTCGTGATTCCCGCGAAGGTGAACGAGAAAGGCGCCCTGGAGATCGACGTCAAGGACAACGGGAAGACCCGCACCCTCACCAAGCGGGAGATCGTGGCGGTCCAGGTCCAGGGCGAAGGCGAAAAGCCCAAGTCGCTCACGATCAAGCTGGAGTTCCACAAGCGAGAGGACGGGACCTGGGTCTACCGCAACCTCACCACGCTCCACGTCCTGATCGGCACCGAGCAGTTCGTGATCGTCGACGCCAACGGCAACGGCTCCTACGCCGATGCGAAGGCCGACGGAATCGTCTGGGAAGGCCGCACCTGGCTCTTCCCGCTGCCGGGCGAGCACGAGCGCTGGTGCTCGGCGACCATGGAGTTCATCGGTCTCACGCTGGGGCCCCTGGGCGAGAATCCCTCGATCAAGGGCAGGACCCTCGCGACGACCGTGCCCGGCGCGCTCGGGATCCTGAAGGGCGTGAACGAGGAGCGGGTCGAGATCGGTCTCACGCCGAGGCCCGAAGACGTGAAGCTGAGCGCCGAGCTCCAGAAGCACTGCAAGTACATGGCGATGAACAACATCCTGACCCATCCGGAGGAGCCCGGGAAGCCGGGCTACTCCAAGGAAGGCAACGACGCCGGGAATCGGTCGATCCTCGGACGGGGCCAGTCGGCGGACAACGTCGCCGCGGGCATGGTGGGCACCTACTTCCACCGGCAGGACGTGATCCGGCCGGCGACGATGGCGTTCGGCGTGGGGATCGAGGGGGCGTTTACGGGGATCGACGGGCGGTCGAACATGGGCCAGGCGCCGGCCACCTACTGGCCGGTGCTCTGCCCGGTGCCCGGCCAGACGGGCGTGGGCACGAACTACGGCAAGGAGGCGCCCGACGCCACGCCCGGCGACAACGCCGCGGGCTACCCGATCACGGTGTACTTCGGCACCTCCAACCTGAAGCTGAAGGAAGGGACGCTGAAGGCCCTACCGCCGGGCGCGGCGCAGATGCCGCCCGGCGCGAAGGCCCCGCCGGGGACGCCGGTAGACTGCTACCTCTTCGACCCGCAGCAGGGCGCGAACGCCGACTTCACCAAGTACCAGGCCGCCGTGTGCCTGATCCCCAAGGACCCGCTCAAGGTGAACGTCGACTACGAAGTCAGCATGACGGTCGACGTGGCGGGCAAGCCCTGGTCGAAGACCTGGCGCTTCTCGACCTCGGTCGCGAAGAGCTCGAAGGACCGGCCGCCGCGATAGGGCCGCTCACTCCTCGATCAGCTCCCACGCGAGCTCGACGATCCTCTGCTCATCGGCCAGCGACCGCTTGCGCGGCGACGGCTCCGTCGACCATCTGAATTCCCGGAGCTCCGGAGGGACTTCCTCCCGATCGAAGCGGCGAAGCAGACGGGAGATCTCCGCGGCGGCCGCCGTCGGCGGGGTCCGATCCCGCAGGATCCGCAGGGCCGCCTCGCGCGCCAGGCGACGTGCCGCCTGCAGCGCCGTGATCGGCTCCCGGCCCAGCTCCCGCAGCGCCCCGTCGAAGACCTCCTCGGGCAGGACCCGGGGATGATCCAGTTCGGCCAAGTCGCTGAGGAAGCGGCCCCGGAAGCCCTGCCTCAGAGCCTCGGCGGCGAAGGCCGGAAGCCCCTGGGGGCGCAGCAGGCCGAGCACCCATTCCGCCTGAACTCTGTCGATGTCCATACGGTGGACCCTTCAGAAGTCTGACGTCGGAGGGGGCTGAGTTGTGACCGCGAGACTTATCCGCCGCTCTTGTCGATCTGAGCGGGCGCGTCCTTGAGCTGCATCGTCCGCTTGTCGAAGCGGCCCCCCATCGCGTGGAAGAACTCCCACAGCTCGGAGGTCACGGTCCGGCAGCCGATGCCCGACTGCGTGCCGGGGCCCGTGTACTGGTTGAACTTGAAGTGGATCAGGCAGCCGGGGGCCATGAAGCGCCGCAGGTCCTTCAGGAAGTACTTCCACTCCTTCAGGCCCCACTGGCCCTCGTAGCCGCCGTTGTCGAACATGATCGCGAACGCGGTGACCAGGTCGAAGGGCGCGCCCGGCAGGTCGGGCAGCGGCTGGAAGGGCTCGATGCGGTGGACCACCTTCTCGAGGCCCAGAAGGCGGGTCACCTCGCCCAGGTAGGGATCGGGGACGTCCAGGCCGACCGGGCGGTGTCCGAACTGCTTCGCCCCGTACATGAAGTAGCCGAAGCCGCAGCCCAGGTCGAGGATGCGCTGCGGCTTGCCCTTGTCCAACTCCAGCTTGAACACGCGTTCGGCGTTGCGGATGAGCGAGTGCTCGAAGCGGTCCTGGTACTTGCGGCAGTGGTGGTCGCCGACCTTCGCGCGGAGCTCCTCCATCCCCTTCAGGTCGATCCCCTGGAACATCCCCTTGCGGATCGCCCGGCGCGCCTGGAAGCGGTTGAGGTTCTTCCCGGTGACGCTCTTGAGCTTGCCCCACGCCTTCTTGAACATGTGGCGACTAGATTAGGTCAATCCGGAGGGAATGCAACCGGAATCAGGAAATGTCCGCTTCGCCTTCGAGCGGCGTGAACTTCCCCTCCTGGCCGATCTTGGTGAGCCGCAGCGCCTCGCTCACGACCTTGAGGAGCTGCTGCTTCGAGAAGGGCTTGGCGAGGAACCCATAAAGGCCGTAGAAGAAGTCCTTCGGCGTGTGGAGGATGATCGCCTTCGCCGTGAGCATCACCACGGGGACTTCCTTGGTCCGGGGGTCCTTCTTCAGGTTGTCGAAGACGGTGTAGCCGTCCATGCCGGGCATCATGATGTCGAGCAGGATCAGGTCGATCCCGCCCTGCTGCGCCACCTGGATCCCCTCGAAGGGATCCCCGACCGCCTTGACGCTGTAGCCCTCGTTCTCGAGGAAATACTTGATGATGTCGAGGATCTTCTTCGAGTCATCGATCGCCAGGATCGTGTGGGTGCTCATCGCTGCGCGCTAATTATAACCTACTCCGCTCCCGCCCCGCCGGAGAGCCGGGGTCCCAGGCGAGTTCCCGCTCCTCCCCCACGCTGTCCGATTCGCGCTCGTCGAGCAGGTTCGCCCTCAGCGTCCGCTCCCCCGACGGGGTCTGCAGCACATAATCTCCCACGGTATGGGCGACGAATATGCCTTCGGGCGACAGCGCCGCGAGCGCCACCTCCGGCGACTTCCGGATCGCGCTGCCCGGCGGCAGCGCGAAGGGACGGCCCGTGCGGAGGACCGCGAACCCCGACGCCCCGCTCCGGGCCAGGTCGACCGCGTTCGCGAAGAAGATGGGAAGCGACGGAAGCGACTTCCCCCATTCGTTCACGTCGACGCAGATCCGCAGCTCCCGACCTCTCAGGGCCGCCGCGACCTTCCCGCCGATCGTGATCAGCGGCTCCCCTCCCCCGTCGCCGGCCGGAAGTTCGCCGCAGACGCGGGCGAGCTCGCCGCCCCGCTTCTCCAGGTCGGCCATGAGCGGATGCTTCGCAATCACCGCTTCCCCCTCCAGCGGACGGGGGGAAGGGATCAGCCAGATCCGCAGGTCCGCCGGCCCCGGCGCCGCGTCGATGCCGATCGCCAGCTTCGCCGCTCCCTCCCCCGACCGGAGCGAGACGCCGGGGATGGAGCGCAGCGCCTTCAGCACCTGCGGGTGGGCCAGGCCGCTCACCGACACGGTCGTCGCCGTTCCCGCGAGCCGCGCCGCCTCGACGACATTGTCCAGCGGAAACGAGTCGGCGACGTCCAGGCTGACCCTCACGGAGGCGGCTTTCGAAAAGTCGCCGCGCCGCGACCAGACCCGCGCGCCCGGAGGCAGGGTCTCGCGGATCTTCAGGTCCCCTGCGATCAGCTCGATCGGAAGGGGCCGCGCGGGAGCGCGGTCGACGATCCGCACGAACACTTCCTCGTCGCCGGCGCTGAACTCGACGATGCCCGCGTTGTCCGCCGGCGCCGCGAACAGCGCCGGCGTCGCGCCGTCCGCCGGCCGGTCAGAGAAGAGGATGACGTGATCGGCGCCCCCGCGGGCGGCCGCCAGCAGCGGCTCGAGCTCGACGTGGACGTCGACCGGATGCAGCCCCGCACGATCGTCCAGCCGCTGCGGCGACGGAAGCGAGGCGTAGTACTTGACCTCGTCCCCCTTGAGCTTGAGCTCAAGCTGGCCGGCCTTTTCGCCCGCCTTGAAGAGGCGGTTCCCCGCGCGCATCCGGGCCGAGGTGTCGAACACGAAGGCCACGCGGCGGGGTTTGGGCTCGGAGGTCTCGCGGTAGGGCCCCGCCAGGGCCGCCACCGCGGCCGCGATCGCGAGCGCCTGGAGGAACAGCTCGAAGCGCCAGCGGGGCCGCCGGAGGGCGCGGACCGGCGGGTTGCGCTCCGGGATCTTCCTCCAGAGCGCGAGGCTGGGGACCGTCACCCGCGCCGCGGCCTGGCGCCAGAGGCTGAAGAGGACGAGAAGCGCGAGCGACGCCAGGGCCCAGAGGGCGGCGGGATGCTCGAAGCTCACTCCAGCACTCCCGCCTCTCGCAGGTAGACCTGGACCACCTCCTCCAGGGGCGTCGAGCTCGCGCAGCGGAGGTAGTTCATTTCGCGGTCGAAGCACCACTTCCTCCACGCCGCGCAGTGCTCGGAGAGCAGCTGCCGGTACTCGGCCCGCTCCACGTCGCCCACGAAGCGGACCACGCTCTCGCCGCTTTCGGCGTCGACGAGCCTCACTTTTCCCGAGACGGGGGGCTCCAGCTCCTCGGGCGACAGGACGTGGATCACGGCCGTCTCGGTCCTGAGCCGCAGCAGCTGCGAGCGCAGCCCCTCGTCCCAGAGGTCGCTCACCACGATCGCCAGCCCGCGGGGGACCGAGGGGATCGCGAAGGGCGCGCCGATCCGGAGCGATTCCAGTTCCGCGAGCGGGATCGAGGGCGCCTCCTGGCTGGCGACGAGCGCGAGCGCCGCGCCCAGCCGCCGGGCGAACTCGAACTTGGGGGCCATCGACGCCGAGGTGTCGACCACGAGCCGGACGGAAAGCGCCTCCTCCCGGGTGAACTCCTTGATGTAGAGCTGCCCCAGCCGGCCGTAGAGGTTCCAGTCGATGGCGCGGAACTCGTCGCCCTGGGTGTAGGAGCGGTGCGAGGTGAAGTCCGACGAGCCGCCGCGCCGCTTCGTGAGCCGCTCCCCTTCCCGGCGGCCGGAGATGGAGCGGCGGACCGCGAGCCGCAGCCCCTCCAGCTTCCGGAGGAAGACGTCGTCAAACAACATGGCGGGCGACTTCAATATCGGCGGAGATCTGGCGCTTGAGCGCCTCGGGCCCGTCGAACTTCTTCTCGTCCCGGATGCGGGCCCGGAAGCGCACTTCGACGATGCGGCCGTAGAGGTCGCCCGGGGGATAGTCGAGCAGGTGGACCTCGATCATCTCGGCGCCGTTCTGCTGGAAGGTGGGACGGGTCCCGATGTTGACGACGGCGCGGAAGCTGCTCCCGCCGAGCGGCACGTCGGCGACGTACACCCCGGGGGGAGGACGCACCGCGTGGTGCAACTCGAGGTTCGCGGTGGGAAAGCCCAGCGCCGTCCCCCGCCGCGCGCCCCGTACCACGCTGCCGATCACCGAGGGCGGGCGGCCCAGCAGGAAGGTCGCGTCCTCGAGCCTCCCCGCGAAGATCGCCTCGCGGATGAGCGAGCTCGACACGGGCCGCCCCTGGAACTGCTCCGGCTCCGAATGCCGCACCTCGAGCCCGACGTCGCGCCCCAGCCGCGTGAGGAAGTCGAGGTCGCCCGTCCGGTCGCGCCCGAACCGCGAGTCGTGCCCCAGCACGATCCCTTTCGCCGCCAGGCGGCCCGCCACGATCCCGCGGATGAACTCCTCGGCGGAGGTCCTGGCGAATTCCAGGGTGAAGTTGAGGACGAGGCAGTAGTCGACGTCGAGCGCCCCGATCAGCCGCAGCCGCTCGCCGAGCGGGCTGACCATCGGGACTTTGCGGCCGCGAAGGACCTCCTCGGGATGGCGGTCGAAGGTGACGACGGCCGAGGAGACGCCGTCCGTCCGGGCCCAGGAGCGGACCTGCTCGATGACCCGCTGGTGGCCGCGGTGGACTCCGTCGAAGACGCCCCAGGTGACGATCGGCGATCGAAGGCCGGGATCGGGGAGCGCGTCGAGTCCCGAAAGGATCTCCATCTACGCGGATTCTTTGTCGGGCGGGCGGGGCGGAGGACGCCGCTTGGGCTTGCGGTTGGCCTTGAAGTCCTCCTCGAGCTCCTTGATGAGCGGCGCCCACTGCTTGCGGTCGGCGGGGGTCATCTTGTCGATGATGAGGATGCCGTCCAGGTGGTCGATCTCGTGCTGGAAGAGGCGCGACTCCAGCATCTCGGCCTCGCGCTCGACGGCCTTGCCCTG
>JACQFK010000143.1 GCA_016200125.1 Planctomycetota bacterium | reverse complement strand
CGGCAGAGAAATCCATCAGGCCGTCGTGGAGCGGGTAGAGCGCGCCCGGAGTCGCGGCCGGCTTTCCGCCCTCCTCCTGGATTGCGACGCGCACCGCGAGCGGCCGGCCGCTCCCCTTCTCCACGAATTCGAGGGAAAGGAGCCCGGTGGGCTTCCCGAAGTCCAGTCCCGTGACGATCGCGGTCCTCTCGTCGCCCTTCGAAAGATCACGCGCGATGAGCGCCGTCGCCCCTTCGCGATTGTCCGTGTAGACGAGCCAGGAGCCGGCGGCGGAGGGCGCGTCCTCGTCGGCCTGGCCGGCCGTCAGCTTCCGCGCCTTCTCGGGCGCCTCGAGGGGGATCTCCCAGAGATCGTTGTGGGCGCCGCCGAGGTCCGAGACCCCGATCAGCGAGCCGCCGTTCCAGGCGAGGTCGAAGAGGCGCGACGCGAAGCGCGTGAGCTTCCTCCGCTCGCCGCCCGCGACGATCCAGACGTCCATCTGCGGCCCGTTGAAGCCGCCCTGCTCGCCCGCCACATCCATCGAGAGGGCGGTCGCGATCGAGGCGCCGTCGGGCGAGAGCGCGAAGACCCGAGCCTCGCCGCGGGGCTCGAGGGCGGAGCTCAGCGCGCCGCTCGCGAGATCGATCCAAGAGAGTTCGAACGCGTTGCCCGCGCGGGCGTTCGCGAGCAATCGCTTTCCGTCGGGATGATAGAAGAGCGGCCCGCGCACCGCGACGCGCGCCGCGGGCGGCGAGACGGCTCCGCTCTCCGCGTCGATGACCTGAAGGATCCCGGCCGAAACGAAGGCGATCTTTTTCCCGTCCGGCGACCAGGCGGGCGAGGCGTCCCAGGCCGGGTCCGTGGTCAGGCGGCGCATGACGCCGCCCGTGCGGGGCATCCGCCAGATCGCCCCCTGGAAGGCGAAGGCGATCGTCTCTCCGTCGGGCGAGAGGCGCGGCTGGAGGGCGCCGACCGCGCGCCAGGCCCGGGGGGCGGCCTGGACTTGGACCCGGGATTCGCCGAGGGCCGAGAGGCCGACCAGGGCGAACGCCGCCAGGAGCATCCCGAGGTAGATCCGGAGTCGCACTGGTTATAGTACGCTGGCGCTACTTCGCGCGGTACTCGCCCCCCGTTCGTTCGGCGAGCAGCTTGAGCGACTTGGAGTCGCTCGAGAGGCTGATCGTGTTGAAGACCGGCCGCAGGTAGCGCGCCCGGCGGCTGACCACCCAGGCGAGGAGGTCGTCGTCGATGATGCGCCCCACCGTGGCCTGGCCGTCCGAGAGGACGACGATCGTGTCGACACCGTCCTCGTGGAGCCGGCCGGTGTCGGGGTTGCCGACCATCGTGAGCGCCTTCTCGAGCGCGCCGTAGAGGTCGGTGCCGGACTCCAGCCCGCAGCGGTCGATGAAGACTTCCAGCTCGCGGCGCGACGGCGCGTCCAGGGTCCGGGGCATCTTCGCGAAGCAGTTCTGGGTCCAGCCGAAGAAGACGACGTTGACGAGCGAGCCGTCGGGCATCGATTCCAGCAGGCGCTTGAGCTCGTGCCGGGCGCTGTCGAAGCGGTCCTGCTCCCGCATGCTCCGCGAGCGGTCGATGACGAAGCAGACGCGGGACGAGTGGACCGGGACGTCGTAGAACGCGTAGGTCCGGCCCGGGCCCTCCGGCCGGCGCGCGGCCCTCGGGGAGTAGAGGCCCGACTCGAAGTCCGCCTGGTTCGCCTTCCACCAGTCGCGCCAGAGCTCCGGATGGGGCGGCAGCTCGGTGTCCGTGATCCGCGCGATGGCGGCGGCCGCAGCCTTCCGGAAGCGGAGGTCGTTCTGCGCCATCGACTCCACGATCGGGCCCACCGCCTCTCGGGAGCGGCGGAGCGCGTCGAGCGCCGCGTGCCGCACCTGCCACTGCGGGTGGCTGAGGTACTTCAGGCCCCGCTCGGTGGGTTGCGCCCCCAGCGCCGTGGCAAGGGCGGCCGGCGAGCTTTCGCGGTCAATCGCCACGGCGAGCTCGGTCCTGGCGCCCAGCGCGCCCAGGCCTTCGAGGATCTCGCACTTGAGGGGCCAGAGCGCGGTGCGGTCCGCTTCGGCCGCCAGCACGGGGATCGCCTCGGGCTTCAGGAACCCGAAGATGTCGAGGATCGACTGGTAGACCTTCTCGCCGTCCAGGGCCCGCTGCGCGGTCTCCTTGATGCGCGCCGCCGCCTTCTCAAGGGCCCGCTGCTTCAGGACCTCCTCGTTGATGTTGAAGCCGAAGGAGGTGTCGGTGGAGACGTAGTTCTCGCGCGCCCGCTGGGTGACCGCGATGAGGACGTTGAGCCGTTCGCGCGCCCGCGGCAGGGCGACCAGGACCGCGCGGGCCGCGCGGGCGCCGTCGCCCAAGGCGAGGTCGGCGAGGGCCTTCTGGGTTTCCTCGACCCTGGTCTCCCGGATGGCTTCGAGCAGGCGGTCGCGGGGATCGGATTGAAGGAAGAGGATGACCGCAGCCGTGAGCGTCCCCATGCCTATAGGACGCCCCGGTCGGTGTAGGTGTAAAGGGAGAAACGATCATGATTTCCGCCGCGCTGTTCATCTTGCTGGGGGTGCCGGTCATGCAGGACAACGATCCCGGCCGCCCCGCCTTCCCCGAGGTGAAGTCGCCCGTCTACGCCGTTCCGAAGAGCCTGGACGAATGGAAGGCGCGGCGGGAGGAGACGCGGGCGACCCTCGGGAAGCTCCTCGGCGACCTCCCTCCGCGGCCCGCGACGCCCGCGATCAAGGTCCTGAAACAGGAGGAGCGGGACGGCTACCGCCTCGACAAGCTCTCGATCGACAACGGCGCCGGGGCGCAGATCCCGGCCTGGCTCCTGGTCCCCAAGGGGGCCGGACCCTTCCCCGGCATCCTCTATTGTCACTGGCACGCCGGGCAGTACACCCTCGGCAAGGAGGAGATCTGGCTGGAGGCCCCGGACCGGAACGGCAAGCGGGGCGAGGCGCTGGTGAAGCGCGGCTTCGTCGTGCTCGCCCCCGACGCCTACGGCTTCGGCGAGCGCTCGGGGCTCGGCCCCGACGGCCCCAAGCAGAAGGGCGGACAGGAGGAGATGAGCCTCTCGAAGGCCTTCCTGTGGATGGGCCGCAGCCTCTGGGGGATGATGGTCCGCGACGACCGGATCGCGCTCGACGTCCTGAGCGCGCGGCCGGAGGTCGACCCGAAGCGGATCGGCGCGACGGGGATCAGCATGGGAAGCACGCGGACCTGGTGGCTGGCAGCGCTCGACGACCGGGTGGCGGCGGCCGTGGGCGTCTGCTGCCTCACGCGCTACGAGGATCTCTTCCGCTCCGGCGGCCTGCGGGAGCACGGCATCTACTATTTCGTGCCGGGGATGCTGAAGCATTTCGACACCGAGGCGGTGACGAGCCTGATCGCGCCGCGTCCCTTCCTGACGCTGTCGGGCGCCGACGACGGCGGCTCGCCCGCGCCGGGCGTGAAGAAGATCAACGACTTCTGCGCTGAGGTCTACCGTCTGTACGGCAGGCCGGACTCGTTCAAGGGCGTCCTCTACCCCGGCGTCGGCCACGTCTACACCCCGGAGATGTGGAAGGAGATGCTGGAGTGGATGGAGAAGAGCCTGAAGTAGTCCGGGTCAGGACCTGATGCCGAGTCCTTCGAGAAGGCGGTCCGCGATCTCCTCGAAGCGGCGGGGCTCGCCGTAGCTGCGGGCGACGAGCATGGCGCCCTCGAGACCCATCGTGAGCAGGCGGGCCTCGACCGCCGGCGTGCCCGCCAGCCGGAGCGACTTCGCCTTGCGCCCCTCGCTCAGCACCCGGACCAGCCAGGCCTCGTTCTCCTCGAAGAAGCGCCGGATCTCCGCCCTCACCGCCCGGGGCAGGGTGGCGATGTCCGCCGCCATCATGCCGCAGAGGCACATGCGGTCGCGGTCCCGGAGGACCCGGGCCCAGAGGGACGCGTAGCGCCGGAGCCGCCGCCGCGCGTCGCCCGACTCCCGCTCGAGGGCCGCGAGCGCGGCCATGAAGTTCTCGCGGTAGCGGGCGACCAGCCGCCTCCCCAGGTCGCTCTTCAACGGGAAATGATAGTGCACCGACGCGTTCCTGAGGCGCAGCTCCGAGGAGATGTCGGCGTAGCTGAAGCCGTTGTAGCCCCGCGTCTGGACGAGACGCTCGGCGATGTCGAGGATGCGGCTCGCCGTGGCGGCGGACGACTCGGCCTTCATGCCCCTACTCTACAATCTTCTGCGCCGGGAGGCACGAAAATCCTTGCCTACCTACTGACTAGTAGGTAGGGTTGCAGGCCTGATCTACTGAAGGGAGGACTCATGAAGAAACTCTTGGCGCTCCTGATCCTGGCCGCCGGATGCGCGGCGGAGACGAAGACCGCGAAGGGAGGCGACCCGGCGTTCGAGCTGAAGGGCTCGCGCATCATCGGCTGCTGCTGCGGCGCGCCCTGCCCCTGCCGCCTCAACAAGAAGCCCATGCAGTGCCACGGCTGCGACCACACCGACGCGGTCCACATCGACAAGGGCCACATCGGCCCCGTCAACATGGACGGCGTCACCTGGATCGTCGTCGGCCGCGGCTTCGGCGAGAAGACGGACGCCAACTGGGTCGTCGTCTACCTCGACGACAAGGCCACGCCCGAGCAGGAGAAGGCGCTCGGCGACATGATGGGCGGCGACCTGAAGGCCTGGGGGCCCAAGGCGAAGCACCTGGCCGGCGAATTCAAGGGCATGAAGAAGGTCCCGATGAGCTACGCCGTCTCCGCCGACAAGACGCAGTACGAGGCTCACATGCCGGGGATCCTCGACCTCAAGGTGCAGGCCCACGTGAACCCCGGACACACGGCGCCCGTCGTGAGCACGGGGATCATGGACGCCTTCGGCGACCGCTTCGTCCACGCCGACTGCCTCGTCCACAAGTACAAGGACGCGCAGCTGAAGTACGAGTGGGACCTCACGGGCCGCCAGTCGAACTTCGCGGAGTTCGTCCTCACCCCCGACCGGGTCGCCAAGGGGTCGATCGGCTGGGGCTGCTGGACCGCCCACTCCGAGTACAACGACAAGGAGCCCTACCAGGAGCAGCTCATCGGGCAGGAAAAGAAATAGCCCTCCGTCCCGTCTCCTCCGGAAAGGCCGCCCCCTGGGCGGCCTTTTCTTTTTCCTTGAAGCAGGCCCATCCGATTGCGTAATTAGTTCTATTCACCTTTCTGATTGATTGAACGAGGTCGAACCATGAGCCACCTCTACGGCATCGGAGCCGCCGAGCAGCCCTTCGTCGACAGCGCGGCCGCCCTCGCGAAGGACGTCGCCGGACCCGCCGCGGCGGACGTCGACGCGAAGGCCCGCTTCCCCAAGGAAGCCGTCTCCGCGCTCCAGGCGAAGGGCCTGGCCGGGCTCACGGTCCCCGCCGACGCCGGAGGCAAGGGCCAGGGCCCCCGCGCGTTCTGCGGCGTCGTCGAGGAGCTCGCCATGGCCTGCCCCTCGACGGCCATGATCTACGCGATGCACGTCTCCGCCACGATGGCGATCGTCGCCTCGAAGACCCTCGCGAGCCGCTCGGCGGTCCTCAAGGACATCGCCGCCGGGAAGCATCTCACGACGCTCGCCTTCTCCGAGAAGGGCTCCCGCTCCATCTTCTGGATCCCCGTCTCCAAGCTGAACGGCGACACGACGAGCGCCCAGAAGTCCTGGGTGACGTCGGCGGGCAACGCGGACTCCTACGTCTCGAGCGCCGGCCTGCCCCATGCGAAGTCGCCCCTCGAGTCGCTGCTCTACCTCATCGACCGGAAGGCGCCGGGCGTCAAGGTCGTCTCGCCCTTCCAGGGTCTCGGCCTGCGCGGCAACGACTCCGCGCCCGTGTCGCTCGAGAACGTGAAGGTCTCCAAGGACGCGCTCCTCTGCGCCGCGGGCGAGGGCGTCGGCGTGATGCTCCAGGTCGTCCTCCCCTGGTTCGCGATCGGCACCGCGGCGATGGCCCACGGCATCTGCCGCGCCGCGATCGGCGCCACGATCGCCCACCTGAGCGGCGCCGGCTTCGAGTTCAACAACAGCAAGCTCCGCGACCTGCCCAACCTGCGGTCGCGCCTCGCCCAGATGATGGTCCGCACCGAGCAGTCGCGCGCCCTCCTGGGCTACACGATCGGCCTCATGGAGAAGCCCATCGAGGCGACCCCGCTCTACGTGCTCCAGTCGCGCCTGTCGGCCATCCAGGCCGCCGTCGACGTCACGGATCTCGCCATGAAGACCTGCGGCGGCGCCGCCTTCTCGAGTCACCTGGGCATCGAGCGGCTCTTCCGCGACGCCCGCGCAGGCTGGGTCATGGCCCCGACCGTCGACCACCTGGAGGACCTCGTCGGAAAGGCGCTGACCGGGCTGCCTTTGCTATAATCCCGGGGCATGGGCGACTCCACGATCCTCGTCGGCGCCGTCGCGTACGATCCCAAGGCGGTCACGATCTGGGAGGGGATCCGCGACCATTTCAGCGACCAGGCGGTCGCGATGGACTTCGTCCTGTTCTCGAACTACGAGCGGCAGGTCGAATCCCTCCT
The DNA here is from genome assembly GCA_016200125.1 of Planctomycetota bacterium. The sequence goes on along the minus strand of JACQFK010000143.1, from coordinate 15,406 downwards.
CCAGGGCCACATCGACGTCGCCTGGAACACGCCCCTCGCCCACGTCCGCGTCCGCCGCCGGACCCGGAACCAGTCGATCTCGCTCGGCATGCGCGATTCCGACCGCGACTTCCGCGCGAAGATCGTCGCGCGCCGCGGCTCCGGGATCACGTCGATCCAGGCGCTTCCGGGCCGGACGCTCGCGGTCGGCAGCCGCGACTCCACCCAGGCCCGCATCCTCCCGCTCCAGTTCCTCCGCCAGGAGGGCGTCGACCTCGCCCGCGTGAAGCTGCTGCCCTTCGACACCGACGTCGGCAAGCACGGCGACACCGGCACGAGCGAGATCGAGGTGCTCCGCGCGCTGCAGGACGGACGAGCCGAGGCGGGCGCGGTCGGCGACCTCATCTGGGTGAACGAGCAGGCGGCCGGGCGCGTCGACGCCGCGAAGATCGAGGTGCTCTGGACCACCCCGCCCTTCGACCACTGCATGTTCGACGCGATCGCGTCGGCCCCGAAGGAGAAGCTCGACCGCTTCCAGAAGGGCCTCTTTTCCATGAAGTGGGAGAATCCGAAGCACCGCCGCGTGCTGGAGCTCGAGGGGCTCAAGATGTGGATGCCCCCGCGCGAGGAGGGCTACGCGAGCCTCCACGAGGCGCTGGACCTCGAGGAGAAGCAGTGACGTGACCCCGACGTCGATGTCGGTCGTCGCGGTGGACGGCGGCGATCTGCCGCTCGGCGGCGGCCTGCTCGCGCTCCTCCGCCCGGCGCTCTCGCTCCTCAAGCCCGGCGGCCAGCTCGCCCTGATCTCCTCGGCGCCCTCGGTCGCGCAGGACCTCCCGGCCTGGTGCCGCGTGGAGCACCACCCCTACCGGGGGGCCGAGACGCTGCCCGAGGGGCGGACGAGCCACCGGATCGAGCGGGGAACGCTGGGGATCCCGCGCCCGCCCGACGCAGCCCTTCCCGATCGGGCCGATCCCGCGACCGGCTTCGCGCCGCTCGGCGCCTCCGTGGAGCCCGGGGGCCCCGTCTACCCCTTCACCCTCGTCGAGCGCGACCACGTGATCCCGCCCGAGGTCGGCGCCCTCTACGAGCAGGCGATCACGTCGCAGTGGGTCGCCGCGCGCGACGTCCCCTGGTCCACCGTGAAGCCGCTCCCCGACGCGCTGGAGCGGGCGCTGGGCCAGACGATGACCTTCCTCGCCGAGAACGAACTCTCCGCGCTCTACGTGCCGTCGAACTTCCTCCCGAGGATCCATCCCGCGTACGCGGAAGTGGCCATGTTCCTCGCCACCCAGCTCAACGACGAGGCGCGCCACATCGAGGTCTTCCTCCGCCGCGCCCGCGCGGGCGGCGGCTCGCTCGGCGTCTCCTCGGTGACGACGTCCCAGTCGCTCCTCTTCCTGCTCGAGCTGACCGACTTCACCGAGGCCGCGTTCCTGCTCTCCGTGCTCGGCGAGGGGACCTTCCTCGACCTCCTGAAGTTCGTCGAGCGCTTCGCCCCCGACGAGGCGACGCTCGTGCTGACCCAGCGGGCGCGCGCCGACGAGACGCGCCACGTCCACTTCGGGCTCGCCCACGTCCGCCACGCGCTGGGCCGCGACGCCTCGCTCTACGGGCGCCTCGAGGCGGCCGTGCGGAGGCGCGCGGCGACCCTGGCATCGGCCGGCGGAGTGCCCGCGCCGCTCGCCGACGCGCTCACGATCCTGGCCGCCGGCGGCGCCGATCCCCGGGGCGTCCGGAAGGGCCACGACGCGTTCCGCGAGCTGCTCGAGACGATGCACGCGAACCGCACGAAGCGGCTCGAGCACGCCGGCTTCTCGCCCGAGCAGGCGAAGACCCTGTCGGACCTCCACACGCCGAACTTCATGTGATCCCCTGAAGCATTGATCGGGAGGGCGTCCTGAGGTATGGTGATGCCTTCCCGGAGGCTCTTGAGACCCCAAGGAGAAATCCCGATGAGCAACGTGGCGGCGGTGACGGATCAGACCTGGGACGCGGAAGTGGCGAAATCCCCGCTGCCCGTCCTCGTGGATTTCCACGCGACCTGGTGCGGACCCTGCAAGATCCTCGCCCCGGTGGTGGACGAGATCGCCGGCGAGATGAAGGGCAAGCTGAAGGTCGTGAAGGTCGACGTCGACGAGGCGCAGGACACCGCGGCCACGCTCTGGATCCTCTCGGTGCCCACGCTCGTCCTCTTCCAGGGCGGCAAGGAGGTCCGGCGCCGGGTCGGCGCGGGCCCGAAGGCCTCCATCGTCAAGGACCTGCTCGGCTAGCCTCTCCCTCCGAGAGGCCCACCAGCTCCCGGCCGTTTCCCTGGAGGGCCGACAGGAGTCCGCGGATTCCGGCCTGCCCCTCGAGCAACGCCGCCCCCGACGCGATCTCCGCGCGGCTCCACGCGCCCCAGCACGCTCCGCCGCCCTCCGACTCCAGTCCGAAGAGGGGACGGCTCAGCAGCGCTTCGAGCCCTCGCCGCCCGGCGGCGCCGTCGAGCGCGATCCTGCAGCCCCCGGCCCCGGGAGAAAGCCTCCGGAGGATCAGGGAAAACGCGAGCGAGAGCCCCGGGCCGGCCCGGACGACGTCGCCTCCCCCCAAGGGCTCGCGTTCCGACATCGATTGCCCCTGCTGCCCCAGGAGCAGCGCGGTCACGCCGCGCTTCCAGTCCCTGACCTCGTCGCTTCCGTCGGATAATCCCCGCAGCTGCGCCTCGGCCGGCAGGTCCTTGAGCAGGGCGGCGCAGAACTTCTCGTCGCCCGATCCCAGGACGGCTCGGACCCGGGCCAGGTCCATTCCCCGAAGTTCCAGAAACGAGGCCATGCTTCCTCCCGACCGCGACAAGGGGTCCCCAGGGGATACAACCGAAACGACCGCTCCGATGCGCGCCTCCCCCGGCGGGGGAACTCTTGAAGCGGGGATTCTCTGGATAGGATTTCTTGTACAAACCGTTTACAGAGCAATAGAATTCCACGATCATGGTCATTCATATTGCTGATGGTCCCCGAGTCGAACGAGGTGGAGCCATGAAGAGCATCCTTTCGGCGATCCTCCTGGGGGCGCTGGCGGCCTGCTCCGGAAGTCCGGACTGCTGCGACTCCTGCGGCTCGGCCGCGCCCGCCCGGCAGACCGTGGAGAAGAGCTTCCTGAAGTCCGCCGAGAGCCGGACCTTCTCCATCGACTATGTGGGCAAGGTGCCGGAACTCCCCGCCGGGACGAAGAAGCTCCGGGTCTGGCTCCCGGTGCCCCAGGACTCGACCGTCCAGGCCATCAAGAACCTGTCGTTCACGAAGGAGGCCAGGCTCGGCAGCGAGCCCAAGTACGGGAACCAGATCGCGTACTTCGAGATCGAGAATCCCGGCGCCTCGGCCGAGATCACGATGAGATTCGACTGCACGCGCCTGGAGATCCGGACGGAGATGAACGCCCTGCAGAGCGAGGGCAAGGACGACCCCGAGTCCTTCGGCGTCTTCCGAAAGGCCGACAAGCTGGTGCTCGTCGACGACGAGACGAAGAAGATCTCCGACAAGGTGACCGAGGCCAGGAAGGGAACGCTCGAGAAGGCCCGGGCGATCTACGAGTACGTGGTCTCGAAGATGGTCTACGACAAGAATCACCCGGGCTGGGGCCTGGGCAGCACGCGCCATGCCTGCGACGTCGGCAAGGGCAACTGCACGGACTTCCATGCGCTCTTCACGTCGCTCTGCCGCTCCCAGGGGATCGCGAGCGGGTTCGAGATCGGCCTCTATCTCCCTTATGACCGCAAGAGCGACGAGAAGCCGGGGGGCTATCACTGCTGGGCGCTCTTCCGCGTCCCTGGAAAGACCTGGGTGCCGGTGGACTGCTCCGAGGCGATGCGCTTCCCCGCCCGCCGGGACTTCTTCTTCGGCGGCCACACGTCGAACCGCGTGACGATTTCGACGGGCCGCGACCTCACGCTGGAGCCGAAACAGGACGGCGAGCCGCTCAACTATTTCCTCAATCCCTACGCCGAGGCGGACGGCAAGCCGGTCAAGACGGACAAGAGCTGGAGCTTCAAGGACCTCGACTAGCAGGTCCCGGGAGGAACGGGGTCCTCCCGGAAAGAGGTTTTTCAATGAGGGGATAGGGAGGGTTCAGGTCATGATTCTTCAAGTCGCCACGGCGCTTCTGCTGCAAGTTCAGGACCCGGGATTGTCGGCGCCCCCCGTGTTCGACCCCGAAGACCAGGGGGAGAAAGACAAGGAAAAACCGCCCCAGGGGCCCGCGAATTTCGAGGTCGCCGGAAACCGCATCAGCCTGTACGGCATCATCCGGATGGACGCCTACTACGGGACGGGCAACTTCAACCATACCCAGTTCACGTACTTCGCCCTGTCTCCCGAGCCGACGTTCACGCCGGCCACCAATGACCGGCGGAACTGGATCGACTACACCCCCCGGCTCAGCCGGCTCGGAGTCAAGATCGACCGCGACACGCTGCCGTTCTGGGAAGGCGCCAAGGTCAACGGCGTGATCGAATTCGATTTCCAGAACCGGGCCACCAGCGAAGTGTCGGGGCTGGAGAGCGAATCGCGCGAGCTTCCCCGCCTGCGCCACGCCTACATCAAAGTGACCTCCGGGGGATTCTCGCTCCTGGCCGGACAGACCTGGGACCTCATCTCGCCGCTGTGGCCGGTGGTGAACGCCGACGGCATGATGTGGAACTCGGGCAACCTGGGCGACCGCCGTCCCCAGTTCCGCTTCGGATACGACGCTCCGATCTCGGACGAAGCCGCCTTCACGGCGGCCCTGGCTCTCGCCCGCACGGGCGCCATCGACCGGAAGAATCAGGACGCGGCGGCCGCGTCGGACAACATGCGGGACGGCGACGCCTCCGGGCGGCCGATGGTCCAGGGCCGGCTCGGCCTGGCGAAACTGCTCGGGAAGAGGCTCGACGCCGGCGTCTGGGGCCACTTCGGCTGGGAACGGACCGATACGGCCATCGCCGGCCGGGTTCATTTCTACAGCGCGAGCGTCGGGGCCGACCTGAAAGTGAAGATCCTGGACGAGCTGACGTTCTCCGGTGAGGTCTGGTACGGAAAGAACCTGAGCGACGTCCGGGGCGGCATCGATCAGGGGGTGAACGCCAACGGCGTCGAGATCGCGGCTCGCGGGGGCTGGGCGGAGCTGCTCGCGCAGCTCGCGACGCCCTACGCCGTCGCCGGCGGAGTCAGCGTGGATGATCCGCGGGACAGCAGCCTGACGGTCGCCACCCAGCGGTCGCACAACATCGCGCCGTATCTCTACAACCGCTACGATTTCGGCGGCGGTCTCACGATGGGCGCCGAGGCCATCTTCTGGACCACCGACTACAAGGGCATCCTGAGCGGCCGCGCCAACCGCTACAGCATCTTCTTCACGTACTCCTTCTAGAGCGACCCTGACGGGCCCGCGCCCTTTCATTGCCCTGAACAGCGGTTCCGCGCCGGCGTCCAGTTGAGGAGTGGCGGCGCAGCGGCGCATCGTCCTGTGGGCGGCCGGGGGCCTCGTCCTGGCGATCGGCATGCTCGGAATCCTTCATGCCATGAGGTTCGATCCCCAGACGGTGAAGGATGAGGCCGCGAAGCGGATCGAAGAGATCAACACGATCCCCGACGACGACCCGATCCGGAAAGACGCCCTGGTCCAGGAATTCCTGGCCAACGAGTCCTACAAGGATCACGCCCGGGCGCAGTACCTCAAGGTCGAGCGGGAATCTCCCCGGCTCCGCGACCGCGCCAAGCTGGAGCGGGAGGCCCGGGCGGCGGTCCCGCCCTTCCTCGCGCGATGCAAGGATCCGACGGCGGCCGATCTTCCGGCGCTTTCCGACGAAGCGCGGTCCCTCCACCGGAATTACGCGACGACGCGCTACGGCGCCGCGCTCCAGGAGCTCCGCGACCGGCTGAAGGAACGGATGGAGCGGCAGGACAAGGTCGGCCCCGGCGACGTGGTGATCCTCCAGAGGGACGTCCGCAAGGCGCTCCAGGACGGACGCCCCGCGGAGGCGACGAAGCTGATCGAGGACTTCAGGAAGCGCCCGGGCAGCGGGGAGTATCAGCCACAGGTTCGCGAATGCGAGGAGCAGGTCCGGCGCGCGATCAAGCCACGGTGACCGGCACGCGGTGCCAGCCGTTGTAGAAATAGCCTTTGAAGTTCCAGGGGGCCCGCTCGGGCTGCAGCGCGCCCGCGGCATCCTTCGCCCGGACGACCAGCGTCCGCGCCCCCGGCGTCAGATCCAGGTCCGCCGTCCAGAGTCTCCAGCTGAAAGGCTGATCTTTTCCCGTCAGCGTCGCGGGCACCCAGGTCGCCCCGCCATCCGGGGACACTTCGACGCCGCCGATCGCCCCGCCGGGGGATCCGGGCGGCAGGGCGTAGCCGGCCGCCTGGGTCCGGCCGGCCTTCAGGGTCTGTCCCGCGAGGGGCCGGCAGAGGGCGGAGGTCAGGATATTCTCGTAGATCGGCTCGAACTCGGCGGGCTTCACCGTCTCAGCGGCCGCCTCGGGCGGGAACAGCTTGTAGTCGCGCGCGACGAAGTTGTTCTCCGACGGGCGGTCGGCCACCACGATGCGCCCGAGCCACTTCACGCTCCGGGCCCCGATGAAGCCGGGGACGATCGTGCGGGCCGGAAAGCCGTGCTCGCGGGACAGCGGGCTGCCGTTCATTTCGAGCGCGACGATCGTCTCGGGCCGCATCGCCTTCTCCAGCGGGACGCCGCCGCCGAACACCGTCTGGCGGTCCTTGAGCGTCACGGTGTCCAGGCCGTCGAACCAGAGCTGCTTCGCGGCGGGCTTCAGGCCCGCCCGTTCCAGCAGGACCGAGAGCCGCAGCCCCCTCCACTCCGCCGTGCTGATCGCCCCCGCGTCCCAGAGGACTCCTGCGACGGGCTTCACGTGGTTGTGCTCATTGCGCCGGCTTCCGGCGCACTGCAGCGTCGCGGATACCGACACCTTCGGCAGCTTCTGGAGATCCTCCAGCGACAGCCGCAGCGTCCGCTCGACCAGGCCCTCCACCGTCAGCGCGTAGGTCGCCGGGTCGACGACCGGCTGGGTCCCGTGGCAGCGGACGTAGAAATGCTCGTAGGGGGTCGTCCAGGACTCCAAGAGCCGGTCGAGCCGCGGCTCGGCGTTGAAGGGGTTCTCCTGCCGGGAGATGAGGTCCTTCTCCGGGGCGCCGAGCCCGAAGATCGAGCAGCCCGCCGGCCCCAGAGCCAGCGAAGCCCCGGCCGCCCGGAGAAGTTCCCGCCGAGTGAGGGTCATGGCTGAAGAATACCAATTCGGGGAAGTTCAGTACACAGTACCCATCAGTACCGAAGAATCCCCACCCCTCCCTCCCCAGGGGAGGGCGAGCGTCCCCCGCAGGGGGAGAAGAGGGGGGAACGGGTCTGCCCGTGTACTGCGTACTGGAGTGTTACTTGGGGTCCCGGTACGTGAACTCGATCCTCTTGGTCTCGCCCGCGGCGACCTTGACGGTCACCCGCTCGGGCGCCACCTCGAAGCGCGACGACTCGTGCATCGCCGCGATCTCGTACTCGCCGGGCGGCAGCCCCTTGAGCGTGAAGGCGCCGTCGGGCCCGGTCACTGCGAAGTAGGGGTGCTCCATCACGTGGACGTAGGCCACCATCCAGGGATGCATGAAGCAGCGGAAGTCGGCCTTGAACTCCGGGTTCTGGAACACCTTCTCGATCGTCCCGTCCTTGACGGACATCCCCTCGTTGAAGCCCTTGTTGGTCTTGAGGTTCCCGATGACGTTGTGGAGCGTGGAGTCGCTGTTGCGGATCTGCAGCGTCTGGCCGACCATGACGCCGATGACCCGCGGGGTGTACACGCAGCCCAGCTGGTCGAGCACCGCCGGGTCCTTGGGCGGCGTGAACTTCCTCCCCTCGAGCCCCTTCGCGACGTAGACGAGGACGTTCGCGAAGGTGTCGTCGTCGCCGTTCTTCCCGAAGACCCACTTCTCGTCGAGGGGCGCCTTGCCCTTGCAGTGTTCGTTGCAGTACGCGTTGCCCAGGATGTTGTCGAGCTGCTTGCGGGGCGGCTGGGGGCCGGAGAACTTGACGATGCCGTTGACGACGGCGCCCGGCGCCTCGACGCCGCCGACGTTGGCGGGCGGCTTCTTCTCGCCGTCCTCGGCCGCCAGCGGCGGGAGGATCGCGAAGGCCAGGATCGCGGCGCCCAGCAACTGCCTCATGCTAGTCTCTCGAGTAGAACGACCCCGGCCTTCCCCGGTTCCCGCTTCCGCTACTGCAGCGGCGCGGTCTTGGCGCCCGCGGGGGCCTTGCCCGCCGCCACGACCTTCCAGACCGATCCGCGCGCCTGATCGAAGGGATTCCACACGCCGTACTGGCTGGCGGCGTCGGTGATGTACAGGTTCCCCTGCTCGTCCTCGCCGCCGGACGTGAAGTGCAGCTTCGTGTGGAGCAGCTGCTGGAGCTGCCACTTCCCCGCGTCGTCGCGCTTCAGGCCCCAGAGGCGGCCGGTGCCCCAGTCGCCCACGAAGTACACGCCGTCGAGCGAGGGGAACTCGCCGCCGCGGTAGACGCCGGCGCCGATCACGCAGATCCCGTCCGTCGCATGGTTGTACTCCGCGACCGGCAGGACGCCCGAGGGCGACCACTTCTTCCCCGACGTCTCCAGCTCCAGCGGGAAGGGATGGACGCCGCACATCTTGTTCCATCCGTAGTCCTCGCCGCCCTTGCTCGAGGCGGGCTGAACGTCGATCTCCTCCCAGTGGTTCTGCCCGATGTCGGCGATATAGAGGTCGCCCGTTTTGCGGTCGAAGGAGAAGGTCCAGGGATTGCGGATGCCGGAGGCCCAGATCTCGGGCTTGGACCTCTGCTTGATCTTCGAGAACCCCAGCTCGCTCACGCCGAAGAGCACCATGAGCTTGGGGTCGGCCGCCGTGGCGTAGGGATTCGACTCGGGGACGGCGTAGCCCCTCTTCACGTTGACGTCGATGCGGAGCATCTTGCCCATCCAGGTGCTGAGGTCGGGGCCCGCGTCGAGCACGTCGCCCTCCCAGCCGCCGTCGCCGACGCCGACATAGAGATAGCCGTCGGGTCCGAAGGCGATCTTGCCGCCGTGGTGGTTGCAGTAGGGGAAGTCGATGCGCATCACGGGCCGCGCGCTCGCCATGTCGACCTTGTTGGGATCGCCGGCCGCGACCTTGTACTCGACGATGAAGGTGGAGCCGTTGAACCACATGTCGGCGTAGCTGATGTAGAGCAGGCCGTTGTCCTTGAACTTCGGGTGGAACTCGACGCAGTAGAGGCCGCACTCCAGGAACTGGAACGCGGTGTTGGGCTTGTTGTCGTAGAAGGGCTCGTCGAGCACCTTGCCGTTCTTGATGATCTTGATGACGCCGGGGCGCTCGCAGACGAAGAGCCGGCCGGTGCCGTCCTTCGGGCTGGCGATGTGGATCGGATCGACGAAGCCGCCCGCGACCTCGACGAGCTGGACCTTCACGTCGCCGGGCAGCTTGCCGCCGGGACGGGCGCAGCTGAGGTCGTCGGGCTTGACCGTCGAGAGCATCTGGGGCGCGACCGACGGATCGGCCGGCGCGGGCCGGGTCGCCGCCGGGGAGGTGGAACAACCGACTGCCGCCGCCAGGCACATTCCCGTGATCAGGTTCCGCACGCGATTCATGATCCTCATCCTCCCTTTATCGATGCCGCGAGATCCGCTCGTCCGGGATGATTGGCAAAGAGCCCGGAACTTATCAGCCCGCGTTCTCCGGTGTCAACTCGCCGGCGCGGCGCAGGAGTCCGACGGCGGCAAGGCCCTCACCCACGTCGACAAGCCGCCCGCGAAGCGGCGCCCCGGGACGACGGTCGGCCTCCTGATCACCTTCCACGGCGCCAACGGCAACGCGAGCTCGCTCGTCGGCAAGGCCGAGGAGATGCTCCAGAAGCTGGAGGTCCGCGACGACTACGTCGTCATCGGCGTGAAATCGAAGGAGGTCGGCTGGACCGACAAGGACGACGAACCGGTGAAGGCCTTCATTCCCTGGGCGATCAAGACCTACACGGTCGATCCGCGCCGGGTCTACGGCTTCGGCGTCTCCTCCGGCGCCTGGTACCTGAACCGCTTCGCCCCCGCGAACTCCGAGCTGCTGGCCGGCGCGATCTCCTACGTCGGCGGCATGGGCAATCCCCCCGCCTCCAAGGCCCCCAAGTCCCACGCCGAGCTCTACTGGCTCGGCGCTGTCGACGGGGACGACCTGGGTCCGGCTGGCCCAGATCGGCGGCCCGCAGGCGGCGCCCGCCGTGCTCATGGGCCTGGAGAGCGACCGCGCCGGCGTGCGCTCGCTGGCCGCGCAGGCCTGCACCCAGGTGATGTTCGACGACAAGGTGGTGGACGGGCTCGTGCCGCTGCTCGCCGACACGGACGCCAAGGTCCGGCGCACGGCGATCTCCGCGCTGGCCTTCCAGGGCAAGTGGCACTACGCGCAGGCCCACGCGGCGCTCTGCGCGGTGGCCCGCGACGAGAAGCGCGCCGAGGGCGACCGCAAGGCGGCGGCCCAGGGGCTGGCGGACATCGTGAAGATCGATCTCATCGGGACCTTCTACTACAAGGAAGTGATCTGGACGCTGGTGGGCCTCCTGGCCGACCGCGACGCCGGCCTGCGCCAGACGGCCTTCCAGGCGCTGCAGCCCGTACACGCCGACGCGCTCGGCTACCAGCCCGGCATGGCGGACCGGACGAAGGCGCTCCAGCGCTGGACGGAATGGTGCGAGAAGACCTGCGGGCCGAAGGGGTTCTAGGATCCCCTGGTTCGCCGCGATTGGGGATTGCGACGAACGATTGGATCACGAATCAAGAATAGAGAATCAAGAATCCACAGCCGCGCTCAGTCCTTCGGCTTGGCGGCCGGCAGGTTGGGAACGAGACTGGCGTCGTACTTCGCCCCGGCCGCCACCTGGACCATGGTGATGCGCACCTTGGTCGGGAAGAACTTCTCGGGGTCCGGCCGCTTGTGGGCGTGCAGATTCTTGCCGTCCTTCAGGACGAGGTCCATCTGCCGGATGCCCTCCGACCAGATGATCGAATCGTTCTCCCAGAACGACTTCATCGACACGTCCTGCTCGTAGACGCCCTTCTCCTTGTAGACCCCGGTGCTCGTGCAGCCGTAGCCGTTCTTCTGGCCCTTGTTGGGGATGTAGCAGAGGCTCCAGGTGGTCGGCTCGCCCCCCTCGGGCTTCTCGAGGACCTCCGTGCGGACGTGGACCGTGCCGTTGCGGTAGTCCGCCGGGGACGTCCAGTCTTTCGGCCGTTCCTTGTTGATCAGGTCGCCCTTGACGTAGTAGTGCGACTTGCTCGGCGTCGAATTCTCCGCGTCCTCCTTCGTGAAGCTGAACGTGACGTCGAAGAGGACGAACTGGTTCGCCCGGCAGGGCGCGGGCATCGCCAGGAGCGACGCGCCCCCCATCTGCAGCAGAAGCAGGGAAAGGAACCTGAAGAGGGTCCGCATGGTCTTGCTCCTAGATCAGCTCGCGGATCGGCTTGTAGCCTTCCTCGACCAGGTAGTGGGGGCGGCCCGCGAGGTCGACCATCTGCGCGGTCTCGACGTCGATGCCGAGGCGGTTGTAGAGCGTGGCCATGACCTCCTGGAAATGGACCGGGCGCGTGTCGGCCTCGCCGCCGTCGCGCGTGGTCGAGCCGATGACCTGGCCCGTGCGCAGGCCGCCGCCGGCCATCAGCGCGCAGGAGACCCGCGGCCAGTGGTCGCGCCCGCCGTCCTTGTTGATCTGCGGCGTGCGGCCGAACTCGCCCCAGGCGATCACGGTCACATCCTTGTCGAGCCCGCGCTCGTGCAGATCCGTGACGAGCGCGCTCATCGCCTGGTCGAAGTCGGGCAGGTTCCGCTTCGCGTTGTCGAAGTTCTTCCCGTGCCAGTCCCAGAAGCTGTAGCTGAAGGTCACGCAGCGGACCCCGGCCTCGACGAGGCGCCGCGCCAGCAGGAACTGCGAGTTGATCCGCGGCGCGCCGTCGCCCTGGTGCTGGGTCGTCCCCGTGCCGTAGCGCTCGCGCAGGGCGGGATCCTCCTTGGAGAGATCCAGCGCCTTGGCCAGGCGGCTCGAGGTCAGCATGCCGAAGGCCTGCTCCGTGTAGGCGTCGAAGCCTTCCATCATTCGCTGGCCGTCGGCGTCGCGGCGGAACTGGTCGAGGCTCGCCAGCAGCTGCCGGCGGTTCTCGAGGCGGTCGGGCGAGATGCCGTTGAGCGTCAGGTCGTTGCGCCCCTCGTCCTCGGGCTTGAAGGGCGCGTGGGCGGGTCCGAGGAATCCGGGGGTGCCGTTGTTGTAGGGACGGTGCTGCATGCGGGGCGAGAGCGCGAGGAAGGGCGGGACCGCCGTCCCCGTGCCGCCCTGCAGGTAGGACACTACCGCGCCCAGCTCCGGCCAGCCGCCCTTCGGAAGGCTCTCGTTGAGACGCCCCGTGAGGCACTGGAAGGATTCGTGACGGTCCTTCGCGCCTACGATGGACCGAATGGGCACGAGCTTGTCCATGAGCTTCGCCAGCCGCGGCATCAGCTCGCAGATCTGGATGCCGTCGACGCTGGTGGGGATCGGCTTGAAGGGACCGCGGACCTCCGACGGCGCCGTCAGCTTGAGGTCGTACATGTCCTGGTGGGGCGGCCCGCCGGGCAGGTAGACCATGATGACGGCCTTGTGGCCCAGGCCGCCGCTGCGGAGCGCCCGGGGCGACTCCTGCTGCGCCCGCAGGATCTGGGGCAGCGCGAGGCCGCCCAGACCGAGACCCCCGATCCGGAGGAAGGAGCGGCGGCTCACGCCGTCGCAGAACCTNCGCAGAACCTCGGGGACGATCCCAGCAGCTTCAGCATCCATGAATGATACACGCCCCGGTCTCCAAAAGGGGGGCTCCGCCGCTCCCGAATCCCGCCCGACCGCGCCGGAATGTCGTAAAATGAATCGGACTCCATATTGACCGGGGTGGCGGAGCGCATGGGTCACGAGATCACCTACTGCAGTCGGTGTCAGTCCCGCCTGACGAGCTCGGATTTCGACAAAGGCACGGGTGTCCGGATCTCGAACTACATCTGCTGCTTCACCTGCCTCACGGCCGAGGAGAAGGCCGGCCTGGAGAAGACCGCCCGGAGCTCGACGAGCAGCCCGCGACTCACCTCCCCGACGCCGAAGGCCTTCCCCGCCGCCCCGGGCACGACCCGGCCCGCGCGGGCGGCGCTCCTACCGCGAAGCCGCCGGCGCCGCCTCCCCCGGCGGCGGATTTCAAGCCGGAGCTCGAGGCGCTCCGGTCCGAGGTCGCGGGGCCGCTCGCTCAGAACAACTTCAAGTTCGCCCAGGCGGTCCTCGACCGCGCCAGGGGCCTCCACTCCGAGCCGGCCTGGAAGCAGGGCCTGGAGGAGCTCGACCGGAACCTCCGCGACAAGGTCCGCACCCGCTTCAACGAGCTCAAGGAGAGCGCCACGCAGGCGGCGCAGCGGAAGGCCTTCGACGAGGTCCGCGACGCCCGCGCGGAAATCGCGCGCTGGGGCCCTTCCTTCCAGTCGACGTTGAAGGAGTTCGAGAACCTCTTCGAGACGGCGCTCGCCGGAGTCGCGCCGCCACCCGAGCCCGTGAAGCCGCCCGAGCCCAAGCCGCCGGATCCGCCGCCCGCGGAGCCCGCCCGCACGGAAGCCGGCAAGAAGTACCTTGAGGCGTGGAAGAAGGCGATGGAGGCCGCCGCCCGGCGCGACTTCGGCCGCGCGATCAGCGATCTCCGCGCCGCGGGCCAGGGCGTCACGGAAGAGGAGGTCCGGAAGGAGCAGGCGGCGGACCTCAAGGACCTCGAGCGGCTCCAGGCGCTCCACCCCGAGATGCTGAAGACGATGGCCGCGCTCCGGGGCTGGGAGGAGATCGCGGTCGAGCTGATCCAGGAGGACGGCACGCGCGCGGCGGTCAGGGGCACGATCCTCCAGGCCGGGCCGCGGAGGCTGGAGTTGCGCAACGAGCCGCGCTTCGTGGAGATCGAGGACATCGCGCCCTCCTCGCTCGCGCGGATCTTCGCGAACAAGAAGGGCGCGCTCCCGCCCGAGGATGCGGCCGCCCTCGCCCTCTTCCGCGCGCTCGACGGGGACGCCGCCGACGCGTCCTCCCCCAAGCTGCGCGCCCTCGCCGCCGCGCCGCGCGCGCCTTCCGACGACCCCGCGCGCAAGAAGGAGTGGGCCGCCAAGAAGCTCTATTACGACGCCGAGAAGGACTACCGCTCCCCCGACACCCGCGGCGCCGCGCTCGAGAAGTTCAACCGGCTGCTCAGCGACTACGGCGACACCGAGTTCGTCCGCGCGAGCCGCGCCGACGTCGCGGCCCGGATCGAGGAGACCCGGGACTACGTCTTCGGCGCAGGGCGCATCGCCGGCAAGGGGGTCTTCTCCGTCCAGAAGCTCTCGGTCGTCGTCGGGAAGGACAAGGTCGAGATGAGCGGCTGGCGGGCCCGCGAGGAGCCCGCCGCGGACGACCCGAACAACTACCTGGAGGTCTCCTTCTTCGCCCCCGCCGGCGTGGAGTACAAGGCCTGGGCGCTGGTCGGCGGCTGCTGCACGACGACCTTCACCTGGTTCCTCCAGGCGAACGAACTCATCTACGTCGACCGCAAGACCCGCAAGCCCCTCGCCTGCGATCCGGGCGGCAACTACGCCGCGCCCTGGGAGCACCGCCTGAAGTCGCTCAGCACGACCCACGGCGGGAAGAACCACGCGAAGGCCGAGAAGGAGCCGACGATCTGGGAATGGCTCGAGATCCCGATCTCGAAGTATTCGATCGCGGGGCCCAAGGCGATCCGCTTCCTGGGCGGGAGCAAGGGGCAGGCCGTCGCCGCGGTGATCGTCTCCGCGAACCGCGACAAGCGGCCCGGCCTCGAGGAGATCAAGAAGATCGCGGAGATGGCGCCCGACGAGGCGGTTCCCACGTCGGCCCTGCGCGTCGGCAAGGGCGAGCCCGACCTGCTCGCGCAGATCCCCGAGGCCCGGAACTACGTCCTGGTCTACGACCTCGACCTCGCCAAGATCAAGAAGGGGGTCGTGTACGACGTCGACCGTCACGCCGAGGTGAAGCCCTTCGACCGCATCGCCTACGCGCTGGAGCTCCAGAAGAGCGGCGGACCGATGCAGTACCTGTTCGTGTCGATGGACCCCTTCACCGAGGACGCCGGCAAGATCGGCATCCCGGAGGCCTCGACCGGCGCCAGCTTCCAGCAGATGGTCACGGCGATGAACATCCACTCCAACGTCGAAGGGCTGCCCACCGGGATCAACCTCGACGGCGGCAACATCGAGTTCTGGCCGAACAACTACGGTCCTTACAACGGGAAGAGCATCCCGGGCGCGACGAACGACAAGTACGACTTCGGAGACCAGATGGGCCAGCCGGTCGACGGCTACGGCTGCATGCAGGTCCATCACTACAAGTCGGGCCAGACGATCT
>JACQFK010000138.1 GCA_016200125.1 Planctomycetota bacterium | reverse complement strand
GACGCCCGAACTCGAGAAGTTCTATCCCACCCAGGTGCTCGTCACCAGCCGCGACATCATCAACCTCTGGGTGGCCCGCATGATCGTGTCGGGCCTGGAGTTCCGCGGCGAGAAGCCCTTCTCCGACGTGATCATCCACGCGACGATCATGGACGACGAAGGCAAGCGGATGTCGAAGTCCAAGGGCACCGGCGTCGACCCGCTGGAGATGATCGACGCCTACGGCGCCGACGCCCTCCGCTTCGCGCTGGCCTGGCTCACCACGGGCACCCAGGACCTCAAGTTCGGGAAGAAGTTCTCGAAGCTGAAGGTCGAGATGTCCCGCAACTTCGTGACCAAGCTCTGGAACGCCGCGCGCTACGTGTCGGAGAAGATCGGCGACGCCCCCGCCGCCGTGCCTGCCTCCGGCCTCACCGAGGAGGACCGCTGGATCCTGAGCCGCCTGTCCACCACGGTGGAGGGCGTGACGGCGGCCGTCGGCCGCTACGAGTTCGGCGATGCCGCCCAGCAGCTCTACAAGTTCGTGTGGGACGACTTCTGCGCCTGGTACCTCGAGCTCTCCAAGCGGCGCGGCGAGGAGCCCGCCGTGCGGCGGACCCTGGCCCAGGTGCTCGACACCACCCTGCGCCTGATGCACCCCTTCACGCCCTTCTTCACCGAGGAGATCTGGCAGAAGCTGGGGCGGAAGCAGTCGATCATGACCGCGTCCTGGCCCGAGGCGGACGCGAAGCTCCGCAACCCGGACCTCGAGGCCCGCATGGCGCTCGTCTTCGAGGCGGTGGGCGTGCTGCGCGAAGTGCGCAACCGGAACGGGCTGGCGCCGAAAGTGACGCTCGCCGCCGTGATCTCCGCGAAGGACGAGGCGACGGCGGCGCTGCTCAAGGCGGGAGCCGAGATCATCCGGGACCAGGCCAACCTCGACGAACTCTCGGTGGGCGTGAACGTGGCCAAGCCGAAGTTCTCCGCCACCGGCGCCTCCACCAGGTTCACGGTCTACGTGCCGCTCCAGGGCAAGATCGACGTGAAGGCGGAGACCGACCGCAGCGAGAAGGAGATCGCGAAGACCCGCGAGCAGATCGCCCAGGCCGAGAAGCAGCTGTCCAACGAGGAGTTCCGCAAGCGCAAGCCCGGGCTTGCCGCGGAGATCGAGGAGAAGCTGGCCGCGCTCCGGACCAAGCTCGCGGAGCTCGAGGCCCACCTCAGGGAACTGAAGTCGTGAAGCTGGGAGACCTCCTCAAGGAGGGCCAGATCGCCACGGGCTTCCAGGCCCGCGACAAGTGGGAGGCGATCACGAAGCTCGTCGACCTCCTGATCGCCCAGAATCGGCTCAAGCCCGAGCTGCGCGAGGCGGTCTACGGCGCGCTCGCGGCGCGGGAGCGGGTGGCCTCCACCGGCATGGAGCACGGGGTTGCGATCCCCCACGCGAGCGTCGACGGCGTGGACGAGGCGATCGCCGCGCTCGCCGTCGCGCCCCAGGGCATCCCCTTTCAGTCGGCCGACGGCCAGCCCGCCCGGCTGCTGATCCTCCTGGTCATCCCCCGGAAGGCGGTCCAGAAGCACATCCGGACGCTGGCGGGCATCGCGCGGCTGCTGCAGTACGAGGAGATGAGGGACGCGATCAGCGGGGCGAGAAGCGCGCGCGAGGCGCTGCAGGTGATCAGGGAAGAGGAGCAGAAGGACCCGGCCTCGTAAGCAGGTCCAGGCCCTCGGCGGCGAACACCCTGCGGAGGTCGCCCGCGCCGGGGGCCCCCGGCGAGCGCACCGCGTCGAGGCCTCCCCCGAACTTCGCGTAGCTGGCCGCCCTCCGGTCTTCCGACTTCGGAGCCTTCTTGATCACCCCTTTGAGCAGGCCTTCGACCTGGCGGGCGCTGTCGCCCGAGTGGACGAACTGGCAGCCGAGCTCGAAGGGCCCCTCCTCGGGGTTGAGCGCCAGCCAGCGCAGCTGCGCCTTCAGGTGGAGGTCGGGCCCGCTGGCGGAGCCGGCCAGGACCAGCGAGAAGGTCTCGCGGACCGGGAAGGCGGAGGGGCTGAGGATGCGGCAGCCGCCGACGGTGAGGTTCCGGATGTGGCCCACCGCGCGGTCCCGGGATCCGAGCAGCTGGCACCAGAGGTCCACCTTGATGCGGGCCTTGCGGGCCAGCTGCTGGCGGCCGTGGTAGGCCTTCGCGATGTGCGTCGTATCTCCCATCCCGTCCTCTTCCCTAGATACACACCTGAAAGTCTGCGGCGCGGAGGAAACTGCGCAAAAAGGCCGCCCGGCTCATCCGCCCGTACGCGCGCCGGGGAGGCTCGTCCCCGGGAATCGGGGGCTACTGGGTGAATTGCGTCTTGTAGAGCGACGCGTAGACGCCGCCCCTGGCCAGGAGGACATCGTGCTTGCCCTCCTCCGCCACCCGCCCCTGCTCGAGGACGAGGATCCGGTCGGCGTTCTTGATCGTCGACAGCCGGTGGGCGATGACGAAGGTGATGCGGTGGTCGGAGCGGAGCAGGTTGTCGAGCGCCTCCTGGACCGCCCGCTCGCTCTCGGCGTCGAGCGCGCTGGTGGCCTCGTCGAGCACGAGGATCGACGGATCGCGCAGGACGGCGCGGGCGATCGCGATCCGCTGGCGCTGGCCGCCGGAAAGCTTCGCCCCCCGCTCGCCCACGACGGTGTCGTAGCCCTTCTCCAGTCCCGCGATGAACTCGTGGATGTTCGCGGCCTTCGCGGCCGCCTCCACCTCGGGCTGCGAGGCGCTGCGGCGCCCGTAGCGGATGTTCTCGCCGATCGTCGTGTTGAAGAGGAAGGTCTCCTGGGTCACGACGGCGACGTGGGCCAGGAGCGACGAGCGGCGGACGCGCTTCAGATCGACGCCGCTGACGAGGACCTCCCCCTGCTGGGGGTCGTAGAAGCGGCAGAGCAGGTCGCAGAGCGTCGTCTTCCCGGCGCCGCTGGGGCCCACCACCGCGATCACCTCCCCGGGCTTCACCGCGAGGTTGATCCCCTGCAGGACCGGCGCCGAGTTGTAGGCGAAGGTCACCCCCTTGAACTCGATGGAGGTCACCTTCGTCAGGTCCTCGCCCGTGTCGTGCTGCGTGTCGCGCGGCTGGTCGAGCAGGCTGAAGACCCGTTCGGCGCCGGTCGACGCGTCCACCAGGCGGTTGTAGGATTTCGACATCTCGCGCACCGACGAGTTGATCATGGCCACCGCCAGGCCGAAGAACGCGAGCTGGCCGGGCTTCAACTCCCCGCGGTCCAGCATGCCGTAGCCCCAGACCAGGATGACCGCCACCGCCAGACCCATGAAGAGCGAGTTCATGTTGTCGCCCAGCGCCTTGCGCGAGAGCGCCGTCATCATGCGCCGGAAGTAGTTCTCGTTGTGATCCTTGAACTCCTGGACCTGCTGCGCTTCGGTGTTGAAGGCCTTGACGACCTTGATCCCGCTGAAGGTCTGGATCATCGTCCCGGTCATGTCGCCCAGGTGCTCGAGGCTCTTCTTCCGCGCCTTCCGCATCCGCCGGGCCAGCCGCGCCAGGATGAAAACGTAGATCGGGAAGAAGCAGAGCGCCGTCACCGCCAGCTTCAGGTTGATGTAGAAGCACCCGATCAGCGCCCAGGTGATCATGATGGGATGGACGATGGCGTCGTCGAAGAGGAAGTTGGTCGCCATCTCGGTGAGCGTGACGTCGTTCGTCGTGCGCGACAGCAGGTCGCCGGATTTCCGGTCGTAGTGGAAGCGCAGGGGCAGGTAGGCAAGATGGTCGGCGATGTCGTTGCGCAGGTCGGCGACCATGCGGTTCGTCAGCCAGTTGGTCATGTAGTCCCGCAGGCTGCCGAAGACGAACATGATGATCGAGAGCGCCACCGCGAGCACCGCGACCGTGACCGGCTCCCACTCGGAAGTGTTGAAGATCTTTTTGACCTGGTTCTTGAGCGAGAAGGCCTCCTCTTTCGGCGCCTGCTCGGTCACGGCCGGTTTCGGGCCCCGATCGATCACCGGGGCCACGAGGAAGGCCTGCAGGGTCTTGGCGCCGGTGGCGATCAGCACGATGAGCAGGGTGACCGCGATGCGGGCCGTGTAGGGTTTGGCCCGCCTGAGGAACCGGAGGCAGACGGACAGGATGTTCGCGGGCTTCGGGGCCGCCGCCGGCTCCACGCTCACTTGGCGTACTGCTCCAACTGCTTCCGGTAGGCCTCGTAGCGCTTCCTCGTCTCGTCGAAGGTGTCGCCGCCGAACTTCGCGAGGAAGACGCGCGCGATCTCGAAGGCCACGACCGCCTGGCCGATCACGCTGGCCGCCGGGACGACGCAGACGTCCGACCGCTCGTAGAGCGCCGCCGCCTGCTCCTTCGAGGCGAGATCGACCGTCTGCATGGGCTTGCGCAGCGTCGAGATGGGCTTGCAGGCGGCGCGCAGGACCACGGGCTGCCCGTTGGTCATGCCGCCCTCGATGCCGCCCGCGTTGTTGCGCGACCGCGCGATCCGGCCGCCCTCGCCCAGCACGATCTCGTCGTGCATCTGGGAGCCGGTCCGCCGGGCCGCCTCGAAGCCCAGGCCCACTTCGACCGCCTTCACCGTCTGGACGGACATGAGCGCGCGGGCCAGCAGGCCGTCCAGCTTGTCCTCCCATCCGGCGTGAGTCCCCATCCCGGGCGGCGCGTTGAAGACCCGCACCTCGAAAAGGCCCCCCAGCGTGTCGCCAGCGAGCTTGACCTCGTCGACCTTCGCCTTGAGCTTCTCGTCGAGGTCCTTGTCGAGCGTGTAGAACATCGACTCCTCGCGGACCCGGACGAGCTCGTCGGGCAGGTCGATGCGCGTGGAGCTCGTGATGCCGCCGATCTCGACCACGTAGCCCAGGACGCGGATGCCGAAGTTCGCCAGGAAGGAATTGGCGAGCGCGCCGGCGGCGACCCGGGCGGCCGTCTCGCGGGCGCTGGACCGCTCCGCCACGTCGCGGGCATCCTGGGTTCCGAACTTCATGGCGCCGGCGAGGTCGGCATGGCCGGGCCGGGGCCGGGTGATCGGATTGAGATCCTCGGTGTTCTGCACGCGGTTCATGATCTGGAGCGTCAGGATGGCGCCCAGCGAATGGCCCTTGCGCATCCCGGTGACGATCTCCGCTTCGTCCTTCTCCAGCTTCATGCGGGCGCCGCGGCCGTAGCCCCCCTGGCGCCGGGAGAGCTCGGCGTTGATGGCCTCGGGATCGAGCGGCGTGCCGTAGGGAAGCCCCTCGATGGAGGTGATGAGGCACTTGCCGTGGGACTCTCCGGCGGTCGTATAGCGCAACATAGGAAGTTGGAATTATAGATCGGCCGCCGGGTTGAGGCAATGGGCCCCGCTCTCCGACAAAACAGACGGTCCGTTTTGTCTGTCGGAGGACCGACAAAACGCACCGTCTTGTTTGTCGGGGGCGTTATCTATCTGATGGGTTGGATAAATTCCCGGACTATTCCCGTTCTGGGGGTGTCTGATTGATGGGTATGGAGCGGGTCATGAAGACTTTCCGGGCATTCCTCATCGTCGGGGCGCTCACCCTTCCCCTCCCCGCGCAGCAGGGCAAGGGCACCTACGAGCCCCCCGACCGCGAACCCACGCCTGAAGAGACCCAGATCCTCGAGTACCTGAACCGCTTCCGGGCCGACCCGGTGGCGGAGGCGGACCTCATCGCCCCGGCCGGCCGCAAGGGCGAAGGCGTCGACTGGAAGATGTTCCACGACGAGATGAAGCAGCTCAAGCCAATGCCGCCGATGGTGATGAACCTCGACCTGCTCGACGCGGCGCGCAAGCACAGCTATTACATGATCCTCAACGGACTGACGCACGACGAGACGCCCGGCAAACCGGGCTTCTACGGCGCCGGCCCGGCCGACCGCATCAAGCAGTCCGGCTTCAAGGGCGGCGGCTGGGCGGAGAACGCCTTCGCGGGCTCCGGCGGACCCTGGGACAGCCACCAGGGATTCATCGTCGACGCGGGCGCCGGTCCCGGCGGCATGCAGCCCG
>JACQFK010000137.1 GCA_016200125.1 Planctomycetota bacterium | reverse complement strand
CGCAGCAGAAGCCGGGCACGATGGCCATCACCGTGAACGGCGACCTGCCGCCGGGCGTCACCGCCAAGGACATCGTGCTGGCGATCATCGGTCGCATCGGGACCGGTGGCGGGATCGGCTCGGTCATCGAATACCGCGGCGACGCGATCCGTGCGCTCTCCATGGAGGGCCGGATGACGATCTGCAACATGTCGATCGAGGCCGGTGCCCGGGCGGGCCTGATCGCGCCCGACGAGACGACCTTCAAGTATCTCGAGGGGAGGCCCTTCGCCCCGAAGAGCTTCGAGAAGTTCAGGAACTACGTCACGGACGAGGGCGCGAAGTTCGACGCGACGGTCGTGATCGACGGCAGCGCGCTCGAACCCTACATCACGTACGGCACGAATCCGGGCGCGGGCATGCCCGTCACGGGCCTGATCCCGAAGGACACGCCCGCGAAGATGCTGGAGTACATGGGCCTCGAAGGCGGGAAGCCGCTGCTCGGGCATCCGATCGACGTGGTCTTCATCGGCAGTTGCACGAATTCGCGGATCACGGATCTGCGCGCCGCGGCCTCAGTTCTCAAGGGCCGGAAGGTGAAGGCGCCGCGGGTCATGGTCGTGCCCGGCAGCCATATCGTGAAGGACCAGGCCGAGGCCGAGGGCCTGCACACGATCTTCAAGGACGCGGGCTGCGAATGGCGCGAGCCCGGCTGCTCGATGTGCCTCGCCATGAACGGCGACGAGCTCAAGCCCGGACAGTATTGCGTGTCGACGTCGAACCGCAACTTCGAGGGACGGCAGGGCAAGGGAGGTCGGACGCTGCTCGCGAGCCCCCTGACCGCCGCCGCGTCCGCGATCGAAGGCAGGGTCGCCGACGCGAGGAATTACCTCTGATGAACCCAATCACCACCTTCAGGGGGAAGTCGGTCGGGATTCCGATCGCCAACATCGACACCGACCAGATCACCCCGGCCCGCTACCTGAAGGGGACCGAGAAGAAGCTGGCGAAGGCCTTCTTCGCCGACTGGCGCTTCAATGCCGACGGGAGCCCGAAGGCGGACTTCCCGCTCAACCAGCCCGGCGCGCAGGGAGCCTCGATCCTGGTGGCCGGCGACAACTACGGCTGCGGCAGCTCCCGCGAGCACGCGCCCTGGGCGATGGCCGACTACGGGATCCGCGCGGTGGTCTCGACCTCGATCGCCGACATCCACCGCAACAACTGCCTGAAAAACGGGATCATCCCGATCCTCGTCGACGCGGCGACGCATGCCGAGGCGCTGGCGGCCGCGGAGAAGAACCAGGAGTTCGCGGTCGACCTGCCCAACCAGACGCTGATCCTGCCTTCCGGGAAGAAGGCGACGTTCCCGATCGACGCCTTCTCCAAGAAGTGCCTCGTGCAGGGGCTCGACGAGCTCGGCTACCTCCAGTCGCACCTTCCGAAGGTCGAGGCTTTCGAGAAGCGTCGCGAGCCGGCCCGCGCGTAGAGAAGGCGGGAATCAGGCCATGGCCCGGGCGTATATCGCCATCAGCATCGTGACGGTCCTCTGGGCCACCAACTTCAGCGTCGCGAAGTTCGCCACGCGCGAGTTCGACCCCTTCTTCATCGCCTCGTTCCGCGTGTTCGTCACGTCGGCGATCTTCTACGCCTGCCTCTCCCGGGAGCAGCGCAAGATCGACAAGTCGGACTTCAAGGACATCGTGCCGCTGTCGCTGTCGGGGATCCTGGGGAACCACGTGTTCTTCGCGTGGGGGATCCAGAACACGACGCCGGCCCATTCGTCGATCATCCACGCGCTGCTGCCGGTCTTCGTCTCGATCGTCGCCTTCTTCATCCTGCGGGAGCGCCTGACGCCGCTGGCCTTCTTCGGGATGGCGCTCGCGGTTGCGGGGGCGCTGCTGGTGGTGTTCCGGGCCTCGGCCGCGGAGTTCCACCGGACGGTCAAGGGCGACGCGCTGACGGTCTGCGGGATCCTGGCGTTCTCGTTCTACATCGTGCTGGGCCGGCGGCTGGTGTCGCGGATGGGGAGTTTCCGCGCCGTGGCGCTGGCCTTCGTGTTCGCGGTGCCCTTCATGCTGCCGATCCTGGTGCTGGGGCTGCGGAGCCAGGACTGGAGCCTGGTGACCTGGAGGGGCCTCCTGGCGCTGGCCTACATGCTGGTGTTCGCGAACATCGTGGCCTACATCCTCCACATCTTCGCGCTGACCCGGCTGACGGCGGGGCAGGTGGCGGCCTTCGTCGACCTCCAGCCCGCGATCGGCATCTCGGTCGCGGTGCTGTTCCACATGGACGTGATCACCCCCAATTTGCTGATCGGGGCGGTGGTGGCCCTGGCGGGGGTAGTACTCGTTCAATTGCGCCGGCCGACCCCCGCAGTAGAATAAGGGGCGTGGACTGGGACGTCGCCATCGCCCGGGCGGATCTGCTGTCGGCGCGACACAAGAGCGCCGCGGATCTGCTCTTCTTCTATCGCGCCGTCGTCCGCTTCCAGAAGGAGATCTATCACCGGGTCCGGGCCCATCCGAAGGCGGACGCGCAGAAGCTCGACACGCAGATGCTGGCGGCCTTCTTCCCCGACTTCATCCAGCTGGTGGAGAAGTACGGGCCGGCGGATCTGGTCGCCCAGGCGGCGAAGTTCCAGGACCGGCAGGACTGGGAGCAGATCCTCAGGTCCTGCTGGCAGCAGTCGCACGAGCGGCTCGAGGTGCTGGCGCGGGCGATCCTCCAGCCCTACGTGCAGTACCTGGCGGAGCGCTGGCACGTGGAGGTGGGCGGCCTGGGGGAGGGCGCCGGGTCCTGCCCCTTCTGCTCCCGGGCGCCGGTGGTCAGCATCCTGAACGGCCAGCGCCTGCTGGTCTGCTCGCTTTGCTCGCACGAGTGGGCCTTCGCCGAGAAGGTCTGCCCGGGCTGCCACGCCGACAAGATCGAGACCCTGCGCCACCGCAGCTTCCCCCACCTGAAGGCGGAGGCCTGCACGAGCTGCGGCCACTACCTGAAATCCGTCGACCTCCGCCGGGACGCCGCGGCGGTGCCGCTGGTGGACGAGCTGGCCTCGACCGAGCTCGACAAGCAGGCGCGTGAGCGCGGCTTCGTCAAGCTCGAGGTCAACGTGGCGGGGATGTAATCTCGGCAGAGTTTGCCGCGGTCGGAACCTTCAAGCGTCACTCCGGGGAATGAGCGCCCGCTTACGTGCAGGCGCAGTCGCCCTGGTCGTCGGAGCTTGAGTCCTTTTTCGACGGATCCGGCTTCTCCTGGGAGTCGAGAGTCTTCAGTTCGTCCTCGATGAACTCCGGGTGGCTCTGCTCCTGCGGAGGCGCGTCCTGCTTCACCGGTTTGGTGCTCGGCCGCTCGATGATCTTTGTGGGCGACTTACCCGGTCTCGAGGGGCCCTGTTTTTCCTTCATGTCGTCGGTCATAAGCATCCTCCAGAATCGAGCACCAGCCCGGCCTCACTCTCTGACACCCCTACGTACGATGTCGTCCGCCCCCGGTTACCCGGGCTCCGCTGCTCCGGGGCTGGACGGCAAAACCGACTTTATTTTTTTATGTAACAGTATTACAGTTTATTCGTCATAATACTGTCATGAAGAACACCGAGGCCGTGTTGAGCCTGGAGGAGCTGTCGCAGGAGGTGGGCCGCCTGCTCGAGGAGAAGGCCCTGATGGAGGCGCAGGCCGACGGCCGGGTGGCTGCGGCCCCGGATGCCCGGACCGTGCGGTATTACGGCACGCTGGGCCTCGTGGACCGGCCTTCCATCGTCGAGCGCGAAGCCCGCTACGGGCGCCGCCACGTGCTGCAGCTCGTGGCGATCAAGGCGCTTCAGGCGCGGGGGCTGCCCCTCGCGGAGATCCAGGCCCGGCTCTACGGACGCAGTAACCCCGAGCTCGAAACGCTTCTCCAGTCGGTGTCGCAGGACCGCCCCCGGCCGGCCGCGGTCCGCGCGCTCCGCTGGCGGGAAGTGACGGTCGAGCCGGGACTCAAGGTCATGGTCGAAGATGGTTGGGCGCCGCGGCTGTCGTCCGCGGCGCTCGAGGAACGGATCCGCGCGGCGCTGGCCGCGCTCTCAACCCCTGAAGGAGGAAGTCATGGTCGCCCTTGAAACCGCCCTGAAGCCCACGATCGCCGAGGACCGCAGCCGCGCCTTCGGCACGCTCTGCGTCACCAAAGACGACCGCCGCGCGCGGCTCCCGCTCGCCGGCGTCCGCGTCTCCGCCCGCGTGGCCGACCGCGTGGCCGAGATCTCGATGGAGCAGAAGTTCCGCAACCCCTTCACCGAGGCCCTCGAGGCCGTCTACCTCTTCCCGCTCCCCGGCGGCGCCGCCGTGAGCGCCTTCGAGCTCAAGGTCGGGGCCCGCGTCATCAAGGGCGTCGTGAAGGAGCGCGACGAGGCCCGCCGCAGCTACGTCGAGGCGATCCAGCAGGGGAAGCGCGCCGCGCTCCTCGAGCAGGACCGCGACGACGTCTTCACCGTCCAGGTGGGCAACCTCCCGCCCGGCGAGGAGGTCTCGGTCCGCATTGTCACCTCCGAGCGGCTGCCCTTCTTCGAGGACGGCACGACCGAGCTGCGGCTCCCCCTGCTCGTCGCGCCCCGCTACATCCCGGGGCAGCCGCTGCCGCGCGACCCCGTGGGCGACGGCGTGGAGTGGGATACCGACCAGGTCCCCGACGCGTCGCGGATCACGCCCCCGCGGCTCGCCCCCGGCTTCGACCCCAAGGTCGCGCTGAACATCGACGTCGAGATCGCCGGCGGCGTGCTCTCGGAGCTCGCCTGCTCCCAGCACGCCGTCAAGATGGCGAACGGGAAGATCGCGCTCGCGAACCAGGATGAGCTGCTCGACCGCGACTTCATCCTACGCTGGAAGCTGGCGGGCGACAAGGTCCGCACCTCGCTCCTCACGACCCAAGAGGGCTTCGGGATGCTCTCGATCATCCCTCCCAGGCGGGACGGTTTCCTGGGCCTCGCCCGCGACGTGGTCTTCATCCTCGACCGCTCCGGCTCGATGAGCGGCGTCAAGATGACCTCCGCCGCCCGGGCCTGCTCCCTCCTGCTCGCGACCCTCGGCCCGCGCGACCGCTTCGCGATCACCGCGTTCGACGATTCCGCCGAATGGTTCTCGGACGGCAAGTTCGTGAAGGCCGACGAGGCCGGCCTCCAGGCGGGCGAGAAGTTCCTCCGCAGCATCGATTCGCGGGGCGGCACCGAGCTCGACCCGGCGATGAAGGAGACGCTCGACCTGATCGGGAACCGCAAGGACGACGAGGGCCGCGTCCCGGTCGTCGTGATCCTGACCGACGGCCAGGTCGGCAATGAATCGGCCGTCTTCCAGCGGATCCAGAAGGAGGGCGGCGACACGCGCCTCTTCACGGTGGGGATCGACACCGCCGTGAACGAGGCCTTCCTGAAGCGGCTGTCGTCGCTGGGCGGCGGCACCTGCACCTGCGTGGTCCTGGGCGAGGCGCTCGAGGACGCCCTGCGGTCCATCGGCCGCGAGATCGGCGCCCCGCTGATCGTCGACGTGAAGGTCGAGGGGGCGGAGGACTTCGCCCCCGCCCGCGTGCCCGACCTCTTCGCGGGCCGCGCCGCGACGGTCTTCCTCCGCGTGAAGAAGGGGAAGACGGTGATCGTGACCGGGAAATACGCCGACGGCAAGTCCTTCAAGGAGACCGTGAAGCCCGCCGAAATCGACCTGCCGGCGATCGCCCACCTCTGGGCCCGCACGCGGGTGACCGATCTCGAGGACCGCTTCCGTCTCGGCGAGACGAAGCTGAAGACCGAGATCATCGATCTCGCGGTCCGCCACACGCTGCTCACGCGCTTCACGTCGTTCGTCGTCGTGGACGAGAGCGAGGTCGTGAACAAGGGCGGGGACGTCCACAAGGTCGTCCAGCCGGTCCACATGCCCGCGAAGTGGGAGATGGAGGAGGAGAAGCGGCGCGAAGGCGCCGGAGCTCCCGGCGGCGCGATGATGATGAACCGCTGCATGTCCATGGACGCCAGCATGGCTCCGCCTCCCCCGCCGGCGCCCCCGGCCTGCGCCAAGCCGTCTCCGTCGCCGATGCGGCAGAAGTCGAAGAAGGTCTTCGGACTCTTCGGCGGCAAGGACGACGAGGCGGCCTGCGAGGAGCCTCAGCAGACGGTCTCCGACGCCGAGCGGAAGTCCTTCGAGAAGGCCGTGACGGCCCTGAGGAAGGCGCTCGAGGCCGCGAAGGCGGAGCTGGAGAAGGGCAAGGCCCCTTCGGCCGGACCCGTCGACAAGGCCCGCAAGACCCTCCTCAAGGAGCTGGCCGGCTCCGCGCTCGGGACGACGCTCGGAGCGCTCCAGCGCCTGCTCCGGAGCGGACTCCTGGAGCTGGTCGCCGCGCTGGGCGCGAAGAGCGCCACGGTCGAATCGCTCGACCGCTGCCTGCAGTCGCTGTCGGAAGCGGTCCGCGAGAGCGCCGCTCCGAAGTTCTGGGAGAAGATGATCTAGGGTTCCTCCTCCCTCGGAGGCTGCAGGGGCACGGAGTTCCGGAGGCCCACTCCGGAGCCCGCTGCCCCTGCGGCCGTCCCGAACTGCTGCCAATCCAACGTCGTTGAAATGGTAGCACTTCGTTCACGCTAGCCCCCGTTGCTCTCGCGCGGGGGGTGTGCTAGAATCCCGGCATGCGGCGGTACTTCCTGTCCGTGATCTCGGGGCAACGCCGCGGTCCGCTCCCGGCCCTCCTGCGCGGACTGCTGTGGATGGGCCAGATCGTCTACGCCGCGCTGCACCGGGGCCGCCAGGTCCTGTACCGCGTCGGCATCCTCCGCTCGCACAAGTTCGCCTGTCCCGTCGTCTCCGTGGGCAACATCACGGCCGGCGGCACCGGGAAGACGCCGCTCGTCGAGTTCATCGCCCGCTGGTTCGCCCGCAAGAACTACCGCTGCGCGATCCTGGCCCGCGGCTACGGCCGGATCGACGCGCGGGGCTCCGACGACGAGGACCTCATCTCCGAGATGGAGCTCGAGAACGTCGTGCGCCTGCCCGGCAAGGACCGGGTCGCCACGGGCCGCAAGGCGCTCGCCGAGTACCGCGCCGACCTGCTG
>JACQFK010000136.1 GCA_016200125.1 Planctomycetota bacterium | reverse complement strand
AAGGAGAACATCCCGCGGGCGATCAAGACCTGCCGGGAGATCATCCAGAAGCTCAACCTCCAGATGAAGGTCACCGACGTGGACTACGTCTACGGCGGCGAGCGGGTGATCTTCTACTTCACGAGCGACACGCGGGTGGACTTCCGGGAGCTGGTGCGCCAGCTGGCCCACGAGTTCCGCACGCGGATCGAGCTCAAGCAGGTGGGGGCGCGCGACGAGGCGCGGCTCGTCGGCGACGCCGGCCACTGCGGGCTGACGCTCTGCTGCCGCAGCCACCTCAAGGAGCTCGGCGGGATCACGATGGACATGGCCAAGATCCAGAAGCACACGGCCGATCCGTCGAAGATCACGGGACGTTGCGGCAAGCTCCTCTGCTGCCTCCGCTACGAATACTCGACCTACACGGAGTCCCGCGACATCATGCCCCAGCGCGGCACGCGGCTCGAATCGAAGAAGGGCGTCGGCATCGTGGTCGACCAGAACCTGCTGCTGCGCGAGGTGACCCTCCAGCCGCCCGACGGCGGCGACCGCTTCATCATCAAGCTCGACGAGGTCCTCGGCGCCGCGCCGGCCGTGGCGGGCTGCAACGGATGCGACACGCCGAAGGCCGGAGCCCCGGCGGCGGCTCCCGCGCCCGCCAGCGCGGAAGCGCCGGCCCTCGCCGCGGCGCCTCCGGCGGCCGAGACGCCTGCCGCCGCCCCCGCGCCTCCTCCGCGGCCGCCGCGGCAGGAGCCGAGGCCCAAGCCGCCCCCGCGGCCCGAGACGGCGAAGCTCGAATCCTCGGTCCAGCGCAAGATCGAGCAGGACACGAAGACCGCCACGAAGGTGGTCGCGGACCCGGTCGCGATGTGGATCTTCATCGGGAAGAAGGCGGAGATCGAGCCGGGGAAGAGTGTCGTCTCGGACCTGGGTGGACCCAAGGTCGCGGTGTTCAACGTGGACGGCATCTTCCACGTGATCTCGAACGAATGCGGCCACCAGGGCGGCCCGCTCGGGGAAGGGAAGCTCGAAGGCTTCTCCGTGACCTGCCCCCTGCACCAGTGGAAGTTCGACGTGACGACGGGCGGCTGCCTCTCGGTCTCCGGCTCGTCGGTGCGCAAGTACGAGGTCGGCGCCATCGGCGACGATCTCTATGTCAAAGTCTAGCGCTCCTCCGCGAAAGCCTCCGGAATTTGACGCGACAGCCCTGCAATTGGTAGACTGGGGCCCATGAGCCTGATCGAAGGGAAATTCGGCAAGAACATCGTCATCACCAGCGTGGACGCCGTGGCCAACTGGGCGCGCGCGTCGAGCCTCTGGCCGATGCTCTTCGGCATCGCCTGCTGCGCGATCGAGATGATGGCGACCGCCGCCTCCCGCTACGATTGGGACCGCCTGGGCGTGATCCCGCGCGCCTCCCCCCGCCAGAGCGACCTCATGATCGTCGCGGGCACCGTCAACGCGAAGATGGCCCTCGTCGTGAAGAAGCTCTACGAGCAGATGCCCGACCCGAAGTACGTGCTGGCGATGGGCGTCTGCGTCGTCGGCGGCGGCCCCTACTACAAGTGGGGCTACAGCGTGGTGAAGGGCGTCGACAAGGTCGTCCCGGTGGACGTCTACGTTCCCGGCTGCCCGCCGCGGCCCGAGGCGCTGCTCGACGGCCTGATCAAGCTCCAGAAGAAGATCGCCGGGCAGACGCTGGCGAAGAATCCCGAGCACGATCAGAGCGCGTACACGGTGACGCCGGCGACCCCGAACCGCGTCGGCGCGTACTCCCAGGTCAAGCCCCTGAACTAGCCCGAGACGAACGAGCATGTCGACCGCGCCCAAGCCGCTCGAAACCCAGGACATGCTCCTCAACATGGGGCCGCAGCACCCCTCCACGCACGGCGTGCTGCGCCTCGTGGTGCGCACGGACGGGGAGATGGTGAGCGAGGTGACGCCGGTCGTCGGCTACCTCCACCGCTGCGCCGAAAAGATCGGCGAGAACCTCCGCTATGAGCAGTTCGTCCCCTACACGGACCGGATGGACTATCTCTCGTCGATGAGCGACAACCTGGCCTTCTGCCTGGCGGTCGAGAAGCTGCTCACGATCGAGATCCCGCCGCGCGTTCCGCGAGCGCGAGCTCATCCTCAACATGTTCGAGTACGTCTGCGGCGCGCGGCTGACCTACAACTACGTCAAGGTCGGCGGCGTGATGAAGGACGTGGACAAGAAGTTCGGCCAGATGGTGGAGAACTTCCTCAACCAGTTCGACGCGCGGCTCAAGGACTACAACGACCTGCTCAGCTCGAACCAGATCTTCCTCACCCGCACCAAGGGGCTGGGCGTGATCTCGGCGGAAGGGGCGCTCGACTGGGGCCTGACGGGCCCGAACCTGCGGGCCTCGGGTATCAACTACGACGTCCGCAAGGCGATGCCCTACTCGTCCTACGAGAAGTTCCAGTTCGACGTCCCGCTGGGAAGCAACGACATCGGCGTGGTGGGCGACTGCTGGAACCGCTACTGGCTGCGCATCGTCGAGATGACCGAATCCTGCAAGATCATCAAGCAGGCGATGGACGGGCTGCCCGCCGGCAAGTACGCGGCGGACCTGCGCAAGATCAAGCCGGCGGTGGGCGAGGCCTACACGGCGATCGAGAATCCCCGCGGCGAGCTGGGCTTCTACATCGTAAGCGACGGCTCGGAGATCCCGACGCGCTGCAAGGTGCGGGCGCCGAGCTTCGTCAACCTGGCCATCATGTCCGAGGTCGGCAAGAACAACCTGATCGCCGACCTGATCGCGATCCTGGGCTCGATCGACATCGTTCTCGGGGAAATCGATAGATAGGTGCCAGGTACGAAGTACCAGGTACCAGGAGTCTCCCGAAATCCAATGCCGCCCCGGGTACCTCGTACCTGGCACCGGGCGCCTACTTGATCGCCCGCCAGAGGGGCCCCAGGGTCGCCCAGCGCTCTCCCGTCCAGTAGAAGAGGTGGAACTTCGTCCCGGACTGGGCTCCCGGCCTTTCGAGCACCACCTCGTACCAGGTCGTTCCCGGGCGGAGCACGGTGTCGGCGAGCTTCTTCGCGCCGCCGGGGAACTGCATGAACGCGGTCGAGCCGTTCTCGTATTTCGAGAGCTCCTCGGTGGTGGAGGCGTGGACGCGGACCTCGGTGCCGGCGGGGTCGGCGGCGAAGAGCTTCGCGCGCTTGGCGGGCTCCGCGGGGGTGACCTTGGCCCAGAACGCGGTGACCTGGGCGATCGTCTCGGGGGCGGTCCCGTCCTTCAGCGCCTTGCGGAGCGCCGCCTCGTCGGGGAGGAGCGAGTTGGTCAGCGCGAGGGCGGTCTTCTCGTCGCCGGAGGAGCCCGCCTTCTGAAGCCGCTCGAAGATCTGCTTCAGGTTTTCGGGCGTGTTCTCAGGCTTGAGGGGCGGGGTCTCCTGGAGCGCGAGCGCCAGCGTCAGGGCGGCGAAGATCATGATCCAAGAATAGCATTCCCCGTCTTGATCGCGGCCGCGAATCGCGATAGGCTGAAGGCATGAAGCGGAGCTGGGTTCTGCTCCTGGCGGCGGGCCTCGGCTGCGCCCGGCCGCAGCATCCGAATCCCTATGTGCCTCCCGAGACGCAGTATTCGACGGGCTCCACGCTGATGGCGGCGGGCGGGCTCATGACCGCGGCCGTGGGGGCGAGCTTCGCCCAGGACCCGAACGCGTCGAAGTCCGCGCGGGCGGCGGGGACGGCGGCGATGGGGGCGGGGGTGGCGATGATGGCCGCCTCGCTGCTCGATGCCATCGAGGTGGAGAAGGAGCGGGAGAAGTTCATCCAGCTGACGCGGGCCTTCTATCACCACTACTTCGGCTCGCCTCCGCTCGCGGAGGAGAAGGGGAGCGTCGAGCTTCCCCGGATCCCGGAAGTGCCCTTCAACTTCAAGGAGCCCTCGGAGGACGAGGACCCCTGATCCGGCGGACCCCCGGCCCCTTCCATCCTGCATTATTTATTGACACAATGCATATTATATGCTATTTTGAAATCGAGCGATGACGATCCCCGGGCCCGGCCCCTGCTCGATGTGCGGCTGCAAGGTCACCCGCGCGGACTTCGAGGCGGAGCGCGCCATGCTCCTCCTGGGCAAGATCTGCTGCATTCCATGCCTCGAATCCAGGAGCCTCTTCTGCCACCCTTGTCGCAAGCAGCTCAGCCGGAAGGATTTCGACAGCGGACGGGCGGTCACGCTCCTCGGCAACCGCTACTGCGACGTCTGCCTCGTCCATGCGCTGCTCAAGCAGCGAAACCGCCATCCCAGGCCTGCCGCCCGGCCCGAGCCGAAGCCCGAGCCCGTCCTGCGAGAGACCGCGCCCGTCCGGCCTGAAACCCGGCGCATCCCCCTGGCGCATCTCGAAGACGGCCAGGACAGCCGGCGGGCCTTCTCCCGGTTCATCCCGCCCGCGGAGTGCAGCCTGTCCCTGAAGCCGGAAGGACTCCGCGGCCTGTTCAGCTCCAACCTCGTCAAGATCTGGGTCGACGTCTCCGAGGGCGGCCTCCGCGCGGTTGTGTCGGGCAGCTTCCGGAAGGACGACCCGCTGCGCGGGGAAGTGGTCTACCCTCCGCTCAAAGCGCGGCACGAGATCCGGGTCGTCGTGCGGTACGCAAAGCCCTGCACGGCCTACCCGGGATGCACCATGGTCGGCGTGCAGTTCCAGAATCCGACGGCGGACCTGCAGGCCTTCATCCGTGAGGTCCTCGCCGAAACCCCGTCCATCGCGCTCGAGACCGGCCGGCGCGTCAAGCCGGAAACCAAAGTCCGCCCCGCCTGACCTCCTCAGACCCGGGCCGGCTCCTGCGATCCCGGCCACCCCTTCCTGAAGAAATCCTCATTCTCCTGGATCGAGGCCCGAAGTTTCTCCGGCACTTCCTGGTCCCAGAAGATGGCGCCGACCGGACAGGCCGGCTCGCAGGCGCCGCAGTCGATGCAGTGGTCCGGCTCGATGTAGAGCTGACGTTCGCCCTCGTAGATGCAGTCGCAGGGGCAGACCGGGACGCAGCCTTTGTCCTTGACGTTCACGCAGAGCGTGGTGATTACATAAGCCATAGTTCTTTCCTCCGGGAGAGGAACCGCAAGTTCCGGGCCGGGGCGAAGGGCGGAATTCGCGCCGTTTTCGAGCGGTTAGGAGAGTAGAGGCAGCGAACTTTCGGTGGCGCAACGAAACCATGGTGCAGGACGACTCCTGGGTCGAAGGCGTGGGGACGAGCCCCGGCTTGATGAAAGTCCTCCACGACGTGACGCTGGTCTCGCCGACTGAGGCGACCGTCCTGGTCTGCGGGGAGACCGGAACCGGCAAGGAGCTCGTCGCCCGGGCCATCCACCGCGGGTCGCCCCGCCGGGACGGACCCTTCACGGCGGTCAACTGCGGCTTGCTGTCGGGCGAGCTCATCGCAAGCGAGCTGTTTGGCCACGAGAAGGGCGCTTTCACGGGCGCCGTCGAGCAGAAGCCGGGAAAAGTGGAGCGGGCGGCGGGGGGCACGCTCTTTCTCGACGAGATCGGCGAACTGCCCGGCGACCTCCAGGTCCGCCTCCTGCGCTTCCTCCAGGAGCGGGAATTCGAGCGGGTGGGGGGGACGAAGACCCTCCGCGCGGACGTCCGGGT